>NZ_JBHZCN010000035.1:0-82198 GCF_042755465.1 Kitasatospora sp. NPDC059160
TTGGTGGGGGGCGCCCGCGGGGCCGCCCCCCGCCCCCCCCCGCCACCGGAGCAATGCGCCTACGGCCCGGGCCAGTTGGGCCGGGGACGATCAGGCCGGGGTAGGGGCGGTCAGGAGAGCATGTTGATCCGGTACTGCATGATCCGGTAGTTCGTCACGTCGTACCACTGGCTGACGACGATGTGGAAGTTGCCGAACGTCGAGCCGGGGATGACGAAGCCGCCGTACGGGCTGGCCACGAAGTTGGCGGTCTCCTGGCCCGGGGCGCCGGGGAGGATCATGGCCTGTTCCAGCGTCCTGGTCAGGTCCGAGGTAGGGAGTGCGAAGACCATCGCCCTGATCGACAGCGGGTCCGTGTTCAGCCAGGTGAGGACGTACTTGCCGTCCATGGCGCGGAAGCACAGCTCGCCCCACTTGCGGGTGCCGAAGACGGTCGTCGGGGCGGGGGCGTTCCACTGCCAGTTGCCGTCGGTGTAGCCCCAGGGCTCGTAGGCGTCCGGGGTGCCGAGGCTCTCCTTCCGTACCCGGTGCAGCAGCATCCCCGACTCCACCTCACGGTTGAAGACCGTGGACAGCACGTAGCAGTAGCCGTCGTCGGCCACCGCGTAGGTCTTCTGCTGGAACTGCCCGCCGTACAGGTCGCCGGGCCACTGGCACAGGTACTCCCAGGTCTGCCCGTTGTCGGTGGAGCGCCAGAAGTCGGTGTGGTGGGTGTCGTAGATGACCCCGCGCATCAGGTGCATGTACATCACACCGTCGACGACGAAGGCGTCGGAGGGGATCGCGGTCGTGAACTTGTCGCCGACCTGGGTGTGCGGCTCGTCGACGAGGCTGATGCCGTAGGCGCCCTGGACGACGCCGTCGATGCGCAGGTTGTCCAGGTCGGCGCTGCTGGAGCGCAGTCCGACGGGCGCGTTCCACTGGCCGGTGAAGAGCTGGTCGCCGGAGTAGGTGTCGCCGCAGACGAAGAGCATGGTGCCGTCCGGGCACCGGACGGGGATGCCGAGGTCGGTCCACGCGGCGCCGAACGATCCGGTCTCGGCCGGGCCGCTGAGGTTCTTGATCTTGGTCGCGATGGTCGGGGCGGTCGGGTCGTACGGGCCGTTGGCGAGCGCGGCGGGAGCGCCGGAGCCGAGGGCCCCGGCCCCCACGGCGACGCCGATGCCGATCCTGAGCAGGTGGCGGCGGGAGGGCCCGCCGGGTGTCGGCGTCTCGTCGTGTCCGCCCGCTGAGCGTGTCATGGTGTCGGTGGCCTTCCGGATCGACGGATCCCGCACCTTCGCCCGGATCGCGCACCCGAGCGGCGACGGGGCGCCACCGAGGCTACGGCGGCCCGCCGCCGCCCCGTCGGTGGGTGGACGGACCTTCACCCGAATTGGGTAGGCGTGGGGCCCGGCGGCCTCAGGTACGGGTGGGGGCCGGGGGGTGAGGGGCCGGGGCGGGGGTGCCCCGGGGGAGGAGGAGGGGGGTGGCCAGGATGAGGAGGCCCGCGGCGGCGAGGGCGGTGCGTGGGCCGGTGGTGTCGGCGAGGAGGCCGCCGAGGGTGGTGCAGACGGCGATGGCGGTCTGCTGGCCGATGGACCAGGCGGACAGGGTGCGGGCGAGGAGGTGCTCGGGCGTGCGTTCGAGCCGGTGGGTGGCGAGCACCGGGGTGTAGAGGCTCATGTTGATGATGATGGCGAGTTCGACGGCCATCACGGTGACCAGGCCGACGACGCCGGGGCGGACGAGGACCAGGCCGATCAGCCACACGGCGCGCAGGGCGCCGACGGTCCGGAACACCCGGTGCCGGCCGTAGCGGGTCACGACGCGCTGGGCGAGCCGGGAGCCGATGAGTCCGCCGAGGCAGGGGGCGGCGAAGGCGAGGCCGTACTGCCAGGGCGGGAAGTGGAGTTGGCGCAGCATGAGGACGGCCAGCAGCGGTTCGGTGGCCATGATCAGCCCGGAGACGAGCAGGTTGTTGAGGTAGAGCGCCCGCAGCTCGGGGTCGCCGAGGATGTGCCGCCAGCCGTCGAGGACCGAGCCGGCCCGCCCCGGGTTCCGCCCGGCGGGCGGCGGGGTCTCCTCCCGGCCGCGGATGGCGCCGATGCCGAGGGCGGAGAGCAGGTAGCTGAGGGCGTCGGCGATCACGGTGGTGACCGGTCCGAACAGGCCGATGGCGGCCCCGCCCAGGGGCGGTCCGATCGCGATGGAGCTCCAGTTCGTCGACTCGAAGCGGGAGTTGGCCACCAGGAGGTCCTCGGGTCGGACCAGGGCCTTGAGGTGGGCGCCGGCGGCCGCGTTGAACGCGATCTTGGCCGCGGCGACGACGGCCGAGACCGCCAGCAGTTGGGCGAAGCCGAGCAGTCCGAGGGCGTAGGCGGCCGGGATCGTCGCCATGGCCGCGAACCGGACCAGGTCCATGGTGATCATCACCGGGCGTTTGCGCCGGAACTCCACCCAGGGGGCGAGCGGCAGCGCGATCAGCGCCCCCACGGCGGGGCCCACGGCGGACAGTGCGGACACCTGGGCGGGCCCGGCGTGCAGCACCAGGACGGCCAGCAACGGCAGGGCGCCGAATCCCAGTCCGGACCCGTACGCGCTGACCGCGTAGGCCGCCCACAGCCACCCGAACCGCGGTCCCAGCCGTCTCCTGCCGAACCTGCCCGCTGTCGCTGTCGCTGTCGCTGTCGCTGTCGCTGCCGTGCCTGCGGCGGCTGCCGCACCTGCCGCGTCCCCCGTGCCCACCATGTCCGGCGCACTCCCTCGGCATCCCGTTCGAACAATCCGACGTTGACCGGGGAGAGCTAACCGAGCGGCTCGACCGCAGGTCAAACAACCGATCCGCCCCACGGGTACAACCATCCGTTGTTCACAAGGGCGTGTCTGACATTGCGCGTCGGATCGGCCTAGGGTGGGCCGACGTGGACCTCGAAGCCGTACGCACCTTCGCCGCCGCCGCCGAGGCCGGCCAGTTCCAGAAGGCCGCCGTCGACCTGGCGGTCACCCAGCAGGCCGTCTCCAAGCGCATCGCCGCCCTGGAGCGCGACCTCGGGGTGCGCCTGTTCACCCGCACCCCGCGCGGCGCCGAACTCACCATCGACGGACAGGCGTTCCTGCCCCACGCACGTGAACTGCTGCGCGCCGCCGAGCGGGCCGTCGCCTCGGTGCGGACGGGCCGTCGGCCGCTGCGGGTCGACATCATCGCCTCGCGCGGCGCCGGGTCGGGTCTGATGCGCGACTTCCACCGCGCGCACCCCGGGATCGAGTTGGACGTGGTGATGCTGTTCGACGTGGCGGCGGCCGTCGCCGCGATCCGCTCGGGGGCGATCGACGCGTCCTTCCGTGCCGTCGCCGCACCCGGGCGGCCCTTCCCGGAGGACGTCGAGTCCGTCCGGGTGCTCGACGAGCCCTTGCAGTTGCTCACCGGTCCGGCGCACGCGCTGGCGGGCGCGCGTTCGGTGACCGTCGCCCAGCTGGTCGGCCACCGGATCTGGATGCCCGGCATCGCCCCCGGCACCGAGTGGGCCGCCTACTACGACGACCTGGTCGCCGAGTTCGGCCTCACCATCGAGGCGACCGGCCCCAACTTCGGTTCCGACGCGCTGCTGGACACCGTCGCCGACACCCCGGCCCTGGCCACCTTCATGAGCGAGCGCACCCGGCTGGTCTGGCCCGCCGGGCACGGTCTGCGCCGCATCCCGGTGACCGACCCGACGCCGGTCTACCCGCACTCGCTGCTGTGGCACCGGGACAACCCCCACCCCGCCCTGGCCACCCTCCGGGCCCACCTCGCCGCCACCACGCCCGCCCACGACGCCCCTGGGACCTGGCGGCCGGACTGGGTGCTGCCGAACTGACCACCTCGGCGAGCGCCGGGAGCGCCGGGAGCGCCGGGGGCGGGCGACGGTCGGGTCAGGCCTCCTCGCGCCAGCCCTCGTAGGAGGCCGCGACGGTGTCGAGGGCGTGCAGGAGGGTGGGCGTCCAGCCGTCGGACGGGGGGTCGAGGACGACGAGCCACTGGGCGTCCTCGGCGTCGTCCTCGCCGGCCAGCGCGTCGCGGACGATCTCCAGGTCGCCGAGGTCGGGATGGGCGGCGGAGAG
Source organism: Kitasatospora sp. NPDC059160 (assembly GCF_042755465.1). Taxonomy (NCBI): domain Bacteria; kingdom Bacillati; phylum Actinomycetota; class Actinomycetes; order Kitasatosporales; family Streptomycetaceae; genus Kitasatospora; species Kitasatospora sp. NPDC059160. The sequence continues at coordinate 4,084 of NZ_JBHZCN010000035.1, forward strand.
CTCCTCGGCGGCCTCGTCGGCGGTGTCGCGGTCGGGCAGGACGAGCAGCTGGCGGACGAACGGGTCTTCGACGTCCGGCAGGTCGGGGGTGTGGTTCTCGGTCACCGGGCCATTCTCCAGGTCGGGCCGCGCGCCCCCGCAGGGCGGTCGGCCTTCACGAGCCCCGTCCCCGGCCCCGGCCCCGGACCACTGGCCCCCGTCCCCCGCCCCCGTCCCCCGCCCCCGCCCGTACGCCCCCGCCCGTACGCTCCCGCCCGTCCGGGCGGGAGTGTCCGCGGCGCGTGGGATGCTGGTAGACGATGGCCAGGAAGAGTGCACCCGACGACCTGCTCGCCCCGCTGACCCTCGCGGTCGGTCAGGAGGAGCTGCTGCTGGACCGTGCGGTCGCCCAGGTGGTGGCCGCGGCCAGGGCGGCGGACCCGGACACCGACGTGCGGGACCTCCCGCCCGGCGGCCTGCAGCCGGGCAGTCTGGCCGAGCTGACCACGCCCTCGCTGTTCGCCGAGCGCAAGGTGATCGTGGTCCGGGCCGCGCAGGACCTCTCCGCCGAGTCGGTGAAGGAGGTCAAGGCGTACATCGAGGCCCCGGCCGAGGAAGTGATCATCGTCCTGGTGCACGCCGGCGGGGCCAAGGGCAAGGGCCTGCTGGACTTCGGGCGCAAGGCGGGCGGGCGCGAGGTGGCCTGCGCCAAGCTGGCCAAGGCGGGCGAGCGGCTGGCCTTCGTCAAGGGCGAGTTCCGTACGCTGGGCCGCTCCGCGACCCAGGAGGCCTGCCAGGCACTGCTGGACGCGCTCGGCAGCGACCTGCGCGAACTCGCCGCCGCGTGCAGCCAGTTGACCTCGGACGTCGAGGGCACGATCGACGAGACGGTGGTGGCCCGCTACTACAGCGGCCGGGCCGAGGCGACCGGGTTCGAGGTGGCCGACCTGGCGGTCACCGGCCGGGCGGCCGAGGCGCTGGAGCGGCTGCGCTGGGCGCTGGCCGTCGGCCAGCCGCCGACCGGCATCACCTACGCGCTGGCCTCCGGCGTGCGCAGCATCGGCCGGCTGGCGACGACCGGGCGGAACATGCGTCCGGCCGATCTGGCCCGCGAGTTGGGCATGCCGCCGTGGAAGGTGGACCGGGTCCGTCAGCAGATGCGCGGGTGGACCGGCGATGCGGTGGCCACGGCGCTCACCGCGATCGCCCAGGCCGATGCGGCGGTCAAGGGCGGCTCGGCCGACCCGGCCTTCGCCCTGGAGCGGGCGGTGGTGGCCGTCGCCAAGGCCGCCCGGGCCGGCTCCCGTCCCTCGTACTGACCGCGGCGGCGGACCGCTACTTGCGCATGGCCCGTACGGCGTTGTCGGCGTCGGTCTGCAGGTCGTTGCGGAGCTCGGTCATGGACGGCGGGTTGGCCTTCCCCTGGGTGTAACTGGCGTTGTAGCTGATGTAGTAGGTCATCCCGCCGTCGCGGATCTGCACCTCGCCGAACAGGCTGTGGTACGAGCCCGAACCGCCGTCGTCCTTGTAGATGAAGAACGCGTCCTCGCCGATCCCCGGGATGTCGGTGATCTGGTAGCCCCGGGCCCGGTAGAGCTCCTTGCCGGCCGTCTGCTCGGGTGCCGGGTTGACGGCCTTGTGCAGGTCGGCACGGATGTACACGCTGGCGTACTCGCTGTCGGTGCCGCCGCCGGTCCGCTTGAGCGACATGGAGCAGTTCATGCTGTCCAGGGCGGCGGTCCGGTCGGTGTGGTGGGACGGCGAACTGCTGTCCGTGGTGACGGTGTAGGTCTCCAGCAGCCGGGAGGGCTTCGCGGTGGCGCAGAAGTCGTCGGAGAGGTGGTAGTTGCCGAGGCTGCGCGGTGAGGAGTCGTTGCTGACGAGGTCCGGGACGGCCACCACGGCGGCGGCCCAGCCGGCCGAGGCGAGGACCGCGCCGACGAAGGCCCAGACGGCGTTGCGGCGCAGCCCACCGCCCTTGGGCGGCGCGGCGGGCAGCCCGGGCGCGGTCGGCAGCCCGAGCGGCGGCCCGAAGCTGCCGGCCCCCGGCCCGCCGAGCCCGCCGGATCCACCGGGTCCGCCCGGCCCGCCCGTGCCGGGTACGGGCGCCGTGGCCGGTTGCTGCGGAAAGCCGTAGCCCGGTCCGTTCGAACCCGGACCCGGACCCGGACCCGGACCCGGACCCGGACCCGGCGACGGCGGTGGCGGCGGTGGCGTCGTCATGGAAGTTCCCCCCTCGGGACTGGCCGCCGTGGGTGCTCCCCGCACCCCCGGTCGCGCCTGACCGACCCTAGCGGCCGGGGCGCGGAACGCGACAGGCGCCGCAGTCGCCCTCGGGGAGAGGATGACTGCGGCGCCTGTCGTACAGCTCGTGCTGCACCGCACCCGCGTGGCGAACGCAGGCCGCGTGCGGTGCGAGTCTCGCACGCCTCGGGGTTCCGGGTAGAGGGCCGGTCGCCCTGAGGCGGTGGGGGCCGGAGCCCCCGGGGGCGTCAGGCCTGGACGGCGGTGTTGACGCGCTTGGTGATGGCCGACTTCTTGTTGGCGGCCTGGTTGGCGTGGATGACGCCCTTGCTCACGGCCTTGTCGAGCGCCTTGGAGGCGGCGCGGGCCAGCACGGTGGCCTTCTCGGTGTCACCGGCGGCAGCGGCCTCACGGGCCTTGCGCAGAGCGGTCTTCAGCGAGGACTTGACGGCCTTGTTGCGCAGGCGCGCCTTCTCGTTGGTCTTGTTGCGCTTGATCTGGGACTTGATGTTCGCCACGAAGGAGCCTCAGTCTTGTCTGAATGGTTTGAACGGGCTGCACTGTGCGGCCGTCGGACCAGCTGAGAGGGCATGCCGAGGCCAGGTGCAGCTGACCACGCTACCAGGGGCCCACCGCCCGCCCCAAACCGGCGGCCGGTCCGCGGTCGGTCCGCGGCCGGTAGAAGGCGGGTAGAAGTGGTGCGGCAGCTCCCGCCACCGCACGTACCCGGCCGAGCCGCGGAACCCCTCGGTGCGGCCGGGCGAAGCCCTTCGGGGCGCCCTCGGGGGGCTGTGAGGTGCCCGAACGGCGTCCCGCCCCGTAGTCGTGGGAGGATGGGAGGAACTATTTCGATCGGACGAGACTGTCCGGTCCCCGGGATAGCCGGTCAGCGATGATCCGGACACCCCCGGCCCCGGACCAACGGAGAATCGGACCAAGGTGCCCGCGACCCCCAGCAATGTGCCAGAGCCCAGCCGTACCGACCCGGCGCTGATCCGCAACTTCTGCATCATCGCCCACATCGACCACGGCAAGTCGACGCTCGCAGACCGGATGCTGCAGATCACCGGCGTCGTCGACCCCCGGCAGATGCGCGCCCAGTACCTCGACCGCATGGACATCGAGCGCGAGCGCGGCATCACCATCAAGTCGCAGGCGGTCCGCCTCCCGTGGGCCCCGAAGACCGGGCCGGACGCCGGGACGACCCACATCCTCAACATGATCGACACCCCCGGCCACGTGGACTTCACGTACGAGGTGTCCCGCTCCCTCGCGGCCTGCGAGGGCACCGTCCTGGTGGTCGACGCGGCCCAGGGCATCGAGGCCCAGACCCTCGCCAACCTGTACCTGGCGCTGGAGAACGACCTCACGATCGTCCCGGTCCTCAACAAGATCGACCTGCCGGCCGCCCAGCCGGAGAAGTACGCCGCCGAGATCGCCCACATCATCGGCTGCGACCCCTCCGACGTGCTCCAGGTCAGCGCCAAGACCGGTCTCGGCGTCGAGGACCTGCTGGACCACATCGTCAACACCGTCCCGGCCCCGGTCGGCGTCAAGGACGCCCCGGCCCGCGCGATGATCTTCGACTCGGTGTACGACTCCTACCGCGGCGTGGTCACCTACGTCCGTGTCGTGGACGGCCAGCTCACCAAGCGCGAGCGCATCGCGATGATGTCGACCGGCGCCACCCACGAGCTGCTGGAGATCGGCGTCATCTCGCCCGAGCCGAAGGTCGCCGACGGCCTCGGCGTCGGCGAGGTCGGCTACATCATCACCGGTGTGAAGGACGTCCGGCAGTCCAAGGTCGGTGACACGATCACCTCGATGCACAAGGGCGCCACCGAGGCGCTCGGCGGCTACAAGGACCCGCGCCCGATGGTGTTCTCGGGCCTGTACCCGCTGGACGGCTCGGACTACCCGCTGCTGCGCGACGCCCTGGACAAGCTGCGCCTCAACGACGCCGCCCTGGTGTACGAGCCGGAGACCTCGGTCGCGCTGGGCTTCGGCTACCGCTGCGGCTTCCTCGGCCTGCTGCACCTGGAGATCATCCGGGAGCGCCTGGAGCGCGAGTTCAACCTCGACCTGATCTCCACCGCCCCGAACGTGGTCTACCGGGTGGTGATGGAGGACGGCACCGAGCACACCGTCACCAACCCGAGCGAGTTCCCGAGCGGCAAGATCTCCGAGGTGTTCGAGCCGGTCGTGCGCGGCACCATCCTGGCGCCGAACGAGTTCGTCGGCGCGATCATGGAGCTCTGCCAGTCCCGCCGCGGCAACCTCCAGGGCATGGACTACCTCTCCGAGGACCGGGTCGAGCTGCGCTACACCCTGCCGCTCGCGGAGATCGTCTTCGACTTCTTCGACCAGTTGAAGTCCAAGACCCGCGGCTACGCCTCGCTCGACTACGAGCCCATCGGCGAGCAGGCCGCCCAGCTGGTGAAGGTCGACATCCTGCTGCACGGCGACCCGGTGGACGCGTTCTCCGCGATCGTGCACAAGGACAAGGCCTACGGCTACGGCGTGATGATGGCCGGCAAGCTGCAGAAGCTCATCCCCCGCCAGCAGTTCGAGGTGCCGATCCAGGCCGCCATCGGCTCCCGGGTGATCGCCCGTGAGACGGTCCGCGCGATCCGCAAGGACGTCCTCGCCAAGTGCTACGGCGGTGACATCTCCCGTAAGCGGAAGCTGCTGGAGAAGCAGAAGGAAGGCAAGAAGCGGATGAAGATGGTCGGCAGCGTGGAGGTCCCGCAGGAGGCCTTCATCGCCGCGCTGTCCACCGACGCCGAGACGCCGAAGGACAAGAAGTAGGCGTAGCGGGAAGCGGTACGAGGAGGGCCCGGGCGGGACTGCCCGGGCCCTTCCGCGTTCCCGCCGGGCACAGGAACCGGTAGTACCCGGACGGAACCGGTGGCCCCCGGCGGCTACTTGAGCGCGCCGAGGACGAGGCCGACGATCCCGGCCTTGGCCAGCCGCCCCGCGGTGCCGGTGAGCACGGTGGGCTTCATCGAGTCGTCGGGGTGGACCAGTTGGAGCAGCCCGTCCCGCCGGCCCAGGCTGAGGCACTGCACGAGGTACGTGAAGGAGAACGGCGCCGAGGTGCGCCCGTCGAGCAGCCGGCCCACGTACTGGCCCTGCGGCAGCGCGGTGGCGCAGCCCATCCTCAGGGTGCCGACGCCGGGGACGGTGACGGCGGCGGCGTCGCCGACCACGTGGACGTCCGGGTGCGAGACCGACCGCAGGTGGTCGTCCACCAGGGCGCGGCCGCGCTCGTCGACGGCCAGTCCGGCCTCGGCGGCCAGCGGGTGGGGTTCCAGCGAGGCGGCCCACAGGGTGAGGTCGGCGTCGACCGGGCCGGCGGTGGTGAGTGGCCCGCCGGGGGTGACCTCGGTGACGGTGGCGTCCTCGTGGACGTCGACGCCGAGGCGGTCGAGGACGCGCCGGATGTGGGCGCGGCCCTTGGGCGAGTAGGCGCCGCCGACGGTGCCGGAGGCGACGATCCGCACCCGCCAGTCGGGGTGGGCCTCGGCGAGTTCGGCGGCCAGTTCGATGCCGGTGGCGCCGCCGCCGACGACGGCGAGGGTGCCGGGGCGGGCGGCCTCGCGGATGAGCCGGCGGACCTCGGCGGCGCGCTCCACGGGGTGGGCGTGCTCGGCGGCGCCGGGGACGCCGTGCCAGGCGGTGCGGCTGCCGAGGGCGTGGACCAGGGTGTCGTAGCCGAGGGTGGTGCCGTCGTCGAGGAGCACCTCGTGCCCGGCCAGGTCGAGTGCGACGGCCCGGGCCCGGCGGTGCTCGATCCGGCGGCCGCGGGCGAGTTCGGTGAGCGCGGGCCAGTCGCGGCCGCGGCCGGCGGCGGTCTCGTGCTGGCGGATGCGGTGCAGGAGCCGCTCCTCGGGGGCGACCAGGGTGACGGCGCGGCGGCGTCCGGCGCCCTTGGCCGCGGTGATCCCGGCGTACCCGGCGCCGAGGACGACGATCCGCTGATCGGTGCTGGTGGTGCTGCTCATCTCGTCCGCCTCCTCGTGGGGCGCTCCGGTGGAGCGCTGTTCGGGAAGGGGACGACGCGGGCGGCCGGAGTGTGACGGTGACCCGCGTCACAGCCCGGCGGGGCCCGGTTCAGCGGGTCGTGACCGGGTCGATCCGGCCGAGCTTCTCGGGGTTGACCACGACGAAGGCCTCGGTGATCCGGCCGTCGGCCACGGCGAAGGCCAGCACCCCGCCGACGCTGCCGGTGCCGCGCTCGTACCAGACCAGGCCGGGTTCGCCGTTGACGGCGGCGAGGCCGATCGCGGCGTCGGGGGTGAACCACTTGGCGACCAGTCCGGCCACCAGGCGGGCGACCTTGTCGGCGCCGCGCACCGGGCGGGCGGCGGCGCGGACGATGCCGCCGCCGTCGGCGTGCCAGACCACGTCGGGGTCGAGGACCGCCATCAGGCCGAGGATGTCGCCCCGGGCGCTGGCGGAGGCGAACGCCTCGACGGCCCGCCGGTGTTCGGCCGGGTCGGTGCCGCCGGGGTGCCGGCCGCCCTCCTTGACCCGGCGGCGGGCCCGGGAGGCGAGCTGGCGGGTGGCGTCCGGGGTGCGGTCCAGGGAGGCGGCGATGGACTCGAAGCCGACCGCGAAGACGTCGTGCAGGACGAAGGCGGCCCGCTCGGCCGGGGTGAGCTGCTCCAGCACGGTGAGCAGGGCGAGGGAGACGGACTCGCCGCGTTCGGCCAGGTCGGCGGGGGAGTCGGGGCCGTCGGCGTAGGAGACGGACGGTTCGGGCAGCCACTCGCCGTAGTAGGCCTCGCGGCGGCTGCGGGCGGAGCCCAGCTGGTCGTAGCAGAGCCGGGTGACCACGGTGGTGAGGAAGGCGCGCGGGTCGGCGACGGCGGCGCGGTCGGCGTCCTGCCAGCGCAGCCAGGCGTCCTGGAGGACGTCCTCGGCGTCGGTGAAGGAGCCGAGCAGCCGGTAGGCGACCGAGCCCAGGTAGCGGCGGTTCGCCTCGAAGGCGTCGGGGGCCGGTCCGGGGGCCGTGGGCTGGGCGGTCACGGGGGCCACCGTAGCGAAGGCGGTCGTGCCCCGCGAGGGGCGGGTGCGCGCGGAGCCGGGACGGCGGGTTCCGTCCCGGCTCCGGGCGTGCCGACGGGTCAGTCCACCTCGGCCACGGCCTCCGCGAACTGCGCCTGGTAGAGCCGGGCGTAGGCGCCGTCGGCGGCGATCAGCTCGTCGTGCGAGCCCTGCTCCACGATGGAGCCGTTCTCCATCACCAGGATCACGTCGGCGTCCCGGATGGTGGAGAGCCGGTGGGCGATGACGAAGCTGGTGCGGCCGGTGCGCAGCCGGGCCATGGCCCGCTGGATGAGCACCTCGGTGCGGGTGTCGACGGAGCTGGTGGCCTCGTCGAGGACCAGGATGGACGGCTGGGCGAGGAAGGCCCGGGCGATGGTGATCAGCTGCTTCTCGCCGGCGCTGACGCCGGTGCCCTCGTCGTCGATGACGGTGTCGTAGCCGTCCGGGAGGGTGCGGACGAAGCGGTCGACGTGGGCGGCCCGGGCGGCCTCGACGACCTCGTCGCGGGTGGCGGAGCCGGCCCCGTAGGCGATGTTGTCGGCGATGGTGCCGCCGAACAGCCAGGTGTCCTGGAGGACCATGCCGATGCCGGAGCGCAGGTCCTCGCGGGACATCGCGGCGATGTCGATGCCGTCGAGGGTGATGCGCCCGGAGCTGACCTCGTAGAACCGCATCAGCAGGTTGACCAGGGTGGTCTTGCCGGCGCCGGTGGGGCCGACGATGGCGACGGTCTGGCCGGGTTCGACCTTGAGCGAGAGGTCGTCGATGAGCGGCTTGTCGGGGTCGTAGCGGAAGGACACGTCCTGGAAGGCGACCCGGCCGTGGACGGTGTCGGGCTTCTCGGGCATGGCCGGTTCGGGGCTCTGCTCGGGGGCGTCGAGCAGTTCGAAGACGCGCTCGGCGGAGGCGACCCCGGACTGCACCAGGTTGGCCATGCTGGCGACCTGGGTGAGCGGCTGGCTGAACTGCCGGGAGTACTGGATGAAGGCCTGGACGTCGCCGGTGGACAGCGAGCCGCTGGCCACCCGCAGGCCGCCGACCACGGCGACCAGCACGTACTGCAGGTTGCCGATCAGCATCATCGCGGGCTGGATGATCCCGGAGATGAACTGGGCGCGGAAGCTGGCGTGGAACAGCGCGTCGTTGTGCTCGCGGAAGGTCTCGGCGGACTCGCGGTGCCGGCCGAACGCCTTGACCAGGGTGTGGCCGGTGTACATCTCCTCGATGTGGGCGTTGAGTTGGCCGGTGGACTTCCACTGCTGGACGAACTGCGGCTGGGCCCGCTTGCCGACCTTGGCGGCGACGACCACCGAGAGCGGTACGGAGACCAGGGCGATCGCGGCGAGGATCGGGGAGATCCAGAACATCATCGCGAGCACACCGACCACGGTGAGCAGCGAGTTGACGATCTGTCCCATGGTCTGCTGCATCGACTGGCCGATGTTGTCGATGTCGTTGGTGACCCGGCTGAGCACCTCGCCGCGCGGCTGCCTGTCGAAGTAGCTGAGCGGCAGCCGGGCGAGTTTGGCCTCGACGTCCTGGCGCAGCCGGTAGCTGGCGGACTGGATCGCCCGGGTGGCCAGGCGGCCCTGGACGATGCCGAAGAGGGCGGAGGCGAGGTAGATGCCGAGCACCCAGAGCAGGATGGAGCCGATGGCGCCGAAGTCCATGCCCTGGCCGGGGGTGAAGTCGACGGCGGAGAGCAGGTCGGCGACGCCGCCGTCGCCGTGGACGCGCAGTCCGGCGATGACCTCGGCCTTGGAGGTGCCGGCGGGGAAGCGGGCGCCGATGACGCCGGCGAAGATCAGGTCGGTGGCGTCGCCGAGGATCTTCGGGCCGGTGACGGCGCAGCCGATGCCGAGCACGCCGAGCAGCAGGACGCCGATCAGGACGTTGCGTTCGGGGCGCAGCAGGCCGAGCACGCGTTTGCCGGAGCCCTTGAAGTCCATGGACTTCTCGGTGCCCTGGCCGCCCATGAAGCGGCCCGGTCCGGCCGGTCCGCGGCGGGCGGCGGCGGCCTGGGAGTCGCTGGGGAGCTTGTCCGCGGGCTGTCCGGCGCCCGGTCCGGCGGGGGCCCCGGCCGGCTTTCCGGCGGGCTTTCCTGGGGTGGTCACGCCGCCTCCTGCTCGGTGAGCTGGGAGAGCACGATCTCCCGGTACGTCGGGTTGTCGGCCATCAGTTCGCGGTGGGTGCCGGTGCCGACGACGGCGCCCTCGTCGAGGACGATGATCCGGTCGGCGTCGCGGATGGTGGAGACGCGCTGGGCGACGATCAGGACGGTGGCGTCGGAGGTCTCGCGGGCGAGGGCCTTGCGCAGCCTGGCGTCGGTGGCGTAGTCGAGCGCGGAGAAGGAGTCGTCGAAGAGGTAGACGTCGGGCCGCCGGACGAGGGCCCGGGCGATGGCCAGGCGCTGGCGCTGGCCGCCGGAGACGTTGCTGCCGCCCTGGGAGATGGGGGCGTCCAGGCCTTCGGGCAGCTTCTCGACGAAGTCCTTGGCCTGGGCGATCTCCAGGGCGTGCCAGAGCTCCTCGTCGGTGGCGTCGGGGCGGCCGTAGCGGAGGTTGCTGGCGACGGTGCCGGTGAAGAGGTAGGGCTTCTGCGGGACGATGCCGACGCTGTCGGCGATCGTGTCGGCGGAGAGCTCGCGCACGTCGGTGCCGTCGAGCAGGACCTGTCCGGAGGTGACGTCGAAGAGCCGGGGGACGAGGCCGAGCAGGGTGGACTTGCCGGCGCCGGTGGAGCCGATGATGGCGGTGGTCTCGCCGGGGCGGGCGGTGAGGTCGACGCCGCGCAGTACCGGGGCCTCGGCGCCGGGGTAGCGGAAGTCGACGTCGCGCAGTTCCAGGTTGCCGCGGCGCAGCACCTCGGTGACCGGGGCGGCGGGCGGGACGACGCTGGAGGAGGTGCCGAGGACCTCCTCGACGCGTTCGGCGCAGACCTCGGCGCGCGGCACCATCATGAACATGAAGGTGGCCATCATGACGCTCATCAGGATCTGCATCAGGTAGGAGAGGAAGGCGGTGAGCCCGCCGATCTCCATGCCGCCGCTGTCGATGCGGTGGGCGCCGAACCAGAGCACGGCGACGCTGGAGACGTTGACGACCAGCATGACGGCGGGGAACATCACGGACATCAGCCGGCCGACCTGCCGGGCGACCTGGGTGAGGTCCTCGTTGGCGTCGGCGAAGCGCTGCTGCTCGTGGCCGTCCTTGACGAAGGCGCGGATGACCCGGATGCCGGTGATCTGCTCGCGCAGCACCCGGTTCACGGTGTCGATCTTCACCTGCATGCTGCGGAACTTCGGCCGCAGGGCGCGCACCAGCAGGACGACGACGATGCCGAGCACGGGGATGACGGCGAGCAGCAGGCCGGACAGCGGGACGTCCTGGTTGAGCGCCATGATGATGCCGCCGACGCACATGATCGGTGCGGCGACCATCAGGGTGAAGCTCATCAGGGCCAGCATCTGGACCTGCTGGACGTCGTTGGTGGTGCGGGTGATCAGCGACGGGGCGCCGAACTGGCCGACCTCGCGGGAGGAGAAGCTCTGCACCCGGTCGAAGACGGCGGCCCGCAGGTCGCGGCCGAAGGCCATGGCGGTGCGGGCGCCGTAGTAGACGGCGCCGATCGAGCAGAGCGCCTGGAGCAGGGTGACGCCGATCATCACGGCGCCCAGGCGCAGGATGTAGCCGGTGTCGCCCGTGACCACGCCCTTGTCGATGATGTCGGCGTTGAGCGTGGGCAGGTAGAGCGCCGCGAGGGTGGACACCAGCTGGAGGGCCACCAGCAGGGTGATCGGTCGGGAGTATGGGCGCAGGTACGCCCGGAGCAGTCTGATCAGCACTGGCACACTCTTGTCTTCGCCGGTCGGGTTCGCACCCCAATTCTCGTCGTTCTGTAGCGTCGTACAGACGATTCGGGGGCCGTCCGGCGGAGGTTTGCCGGGCCTTTGCCATCGGCGGCCCGGTTCGCGCCCTCCGGCGGGCACCGGCGCCGAGGGGGCGTGCCAGCTGGGGCCGCCCCCTTACGGAATGACCGGTTTCCCCCTAGGCTGCTGACTACGCCCTTGTTACTGACCGGTACCGACCACGTTAACGGGGGCCCGGCGGACGCCCCCACGGACGCCGCGACAATCCCTCAGACGGCCACCCGCCCCCGGAGGTCCTCGTTGAGTTCCGCGCAGTCCCTGATCGACTCCGGCAGTGCCGACATCGTCGCCGGGCGTCCCGCCTCCGTCGCCCACCTGTTCCTGGAGCGGGTCGCCCTGACCCCGAACACCGAGGCCTACCGCTACCCGGCCTCGGTCGACGAGCACGCCGCGGACGGCGCGCCCGGCGCCGAGCAGTGGCGCTCGCTCACCTGGGCGCAGACCGCGGTCCGGGTCAAGGCGGTGGCCGCCGGCCTGATGGCGCTCGGCATCCAGTCGGAGGACCGGGTCGCGCTGGCCTCCTCCACCCGGGTCGAGTGGATCCTCGCCGACCTGGGCGCCATGTGCGCGGGCGCCGCCATCACCACCGTCTACCCGAGCACCAACGCCGACGAGACGGCCTTCATCCTCTCCAACTCCGGCTCCCGGGCGATGTTCGCCGAGAACGCCGCCCAGCTGGCCAAGGCCGTCGAGCACATCGACGAGCTGCCCGAGCTGCGCACCGTGATCCTCTTCGACGCCCCCGCCGGGGCGCCCGGGGCGGAGGCACTCGACACGGCCGGCCTGGACCTGCTCACCCTGGCCGAGCTCGAACGGCGCGGCGCCGAGTACCTGGAGCAGCACCCGGACGCGGTCGACAAGGCCGTGGCCGGGCTCGACAAGGAGCAGCTGGCCACCCTCATCTACACCTCCGGCACCACCGGCCGCCCCAAGGGCGTGCGCCTGGTGCACGACTGCTGGGCCTACGAGGGCCGGGCCCAGGAGGCCAGCGGCCTGCTCGGCCCCGACGACGTCCAGTTCATGTGGCTGCCGCTGTCGCACGTCTTCGGCAAGACGCTGATCTCCGGCCAGATCGCCACCGGCCACGTGATGGCCGTGGACGGCCGGGTCGACCGGATCATCCACAACCTGCCGGTCATCCGGCCGACCACCATGGCCTCGGCGCCGCGCATCTTCGAGAAGGTCTACAACGGCATCGCCGGGCGGGCCCGGGCCGAGGGCGGCGCCAAGTACAAGATCTTCCTGTGGGCCGCCAAGGTCGCCCGCGAGCATGCCCGGGTGGTCCAGGAGAGCCGGGTCGCCACCGGCGTCGGGAGCGCCCCGCTGGGCCTGCGGCTGCAGCACGCGCTCGCCGACAAGCTGGTGTACGCGAAGATCCGGGCCGCCTTCGGCGGCCGGCTGCGCGGCGCCGTCTCCGGCAGCGCCGCCCTGGCCCCCGAGATCGGCTACTTCTTCCTCGGTGCCGGGGTGCCGATCCTGGAGGGCTACGGGCTGAGCGAGACCAGCGCCGGCTCCTGCGTCAACCGCAAGGAGGACGTCCGGATCGGCACGGTCGGCCGCCCGCTGCCCGGCACCGAGGTGCGGATCGCCGAGGACGGCGAGATCCTGCTGCGCGGCCCCGGCGTGATGCGCGGCTACCACAACCTGCCGGAGAAGACCGCCGAGGTGCTGGAGCCGGACGGCTGGTTCCACACCGAGGACATCGGCGAGCTCACCCCCGACGGCTTCCTGCGGATCACCGACCGCAAGAAGGACCTGTTCAAGACCTCCGGCGGCAAGTACGTGGCGCCCAGCGAGGTCGAGGGCAAGTTCAAGGCGGTCTGCCCGTTCGTCAGCAACATCCTGGTGATCGGCAACGGCCGCAACTTCTGCACCGCGCTGATCGGCCTGGACGAGGCGGTGCTGATGCCGTGGGCCGCCGAGCGCGGCCTGGCCGGCAAGAGCTACGCCGAGCTGGCCGCCGACCCGGCCGTGCACCAGCTGATCGAGGGCTTCGTCAAGCGGGTCAACGCCGACCTCCAGCGCTGGCAGACGATCAAGAAGTTCCACCTGCTGCCGCGCGACCTCGACATCGAGCACGGCGAGCTCACCCCGAGCCTCAAGATCAAGCGCCCGGTGGTCGAGCGGACCTACGCGGACGCGGTGACCGCCATGTACGCGGGCGCCAACGAGGCCTGAGCCGGCCCTCCTCCCGTACGGCTCACGAGTCCGGGTGAGTCGTACGGGACAATGGGGTCATGCCCTCCGCACTCCCCGACGGCGAACCGGTGCCGTCCGACGGTTCCCTGCCCGCGCACGCCCTGACCGGGCTGGGCGACCGGCCGTTCGGCTTCTACCTGCACGTCCCGTACTGCGCCAGCCGCTGCGGCTACTGCGACTTCAACACCTACACCGCCACCGAACTGCGCTCCTCCGGGGCCGTCGCCTCGCAGGAGACCTACGCGGACAACGTGGTCGCCGAGATCCGGCTGGCCCGCCGCGTCCTCGGCGAGACCGACCTCCCGGTGCGGACGGTGTTCCTCGGCGGCGGCACCCCCACCCTGCTGCCCGCCCGCGACCTGGTGAAGATGCTCGCCGCCCTGCGCGAGGAGTTCGGGCTCGCCCCGGACGCCGAGGTCACCACCGAGGCCAACCCCGAGTCCGTCGACCCCGCGTACCTCGCCGAGCTGCGCGAGGGCGGCTACAACCGGATCTCCTTCGGCATGCAGAGCGCCCGCCCGCACGTCCTGCGGCTGCTCGACCGCCACCACACCCCCGGCCGCCCCGAGGCCTGCGTGGCCGAGGCCCGCGCGGCCGGCTTCGACCACGTCAACCTCGACCTGATCTACGGCACCCCCGGCGAGTCCGACGACGACTGGCGGGCCTCCCTGGACGCCGCGATCGGCGCCGGGCCCGACCACGTCTCCGCGTACTCCCTGATCGTCGAGGACGGCACCAAGCTGGCCGCCCGGGTCAAGCGCGGCGAACTGCCGATGATCGACGACGACGTGCACGCCGACCGCTACCTCATCGCCGAACAGGCGCTCAGCGCGGCCGGCTACTCCTGGTACGAGGTCTCCAACTGGGCCACCACCCCCGAGGGGCGCTGCCGCCACAACGAGCTCTACTGGACCGGCGCCGACTGGTGGGGAGCCGGCCCCGGCGCCCACAGCCACGTCGGCGGCGTCCGCTGGTGGAACGCCAAGCACCCCGCCGCCTACGCCCAGGCCCTCGCCGAGGGCCGCACCCCGGCCCTGGGCCGCGAGCTGCTGAGCGACGAGGACCGCCGGGTCGAGCGCATCCTGCTGGAACTGCGCCTGGCCGACGGCATCCCCCTCGACCTCCTGGCCGAGGCCGGCCGCAAGGCCGCCGCCAAGGCCCTCGCCGACGGCCTCCTCGCCGAGGACTCCTACCGGCGGGGCCGCGCCGCCCTCACCCTCCAGGGCCGCCTCCTGGCGGATGCAGTAGTGCGTGACCTCGTGGACTGAGTGTCGTTAACGTGGTATCAGCCGTCAGGAGGAGTGTGGGATGACCGCCATCGATGACCGGGTGATAGGGATCTTCGAGAATCTGGAGATCCCGGAGGGTTTCAAGGCCGAGCTCATCAGGGGGGAGATCGTGATGACGGCCGGGCCCGACCGGGTCCACAACTGGATTGTCGAGTCGATCCAGGACCAGATTCCCCGGATGCGATGGCACCGCTCGGTCACGCAGGACATCGACATCCCCGGGCTCACCAGCGAACCTCAGCCCGATCTGGTCGTCTATGAGCGAGACGCGGTCGAGGGTCCTGGTCGCCTGATCCCTTCGCCTCTCCTCACGCTGGTGCTCGAGGTGGTCTCGAACACCAGCGTCCTGCGCGACTACCAGACCAAGCGGGAGCTCTACGCGGAGGGCCGGATTCCGGCCTATCTGATCGTCGACCCGATCAAGGCCGTCTGCGTGCTGTTGACCGAGCCGACCCGGGCGAGCGCGTCCGGGTCGCCGGACTACGTCTCCTCTCGGACCACCAAGTTCGGCGAGCCCATTCCGGTGGACCTGCTGGGCATCACGCTCGACACCTCGGAGTTTCAGACCTACTCCTGACCTGGCAGGGCGGTGAAGTCGATCAGTTCCTCGACCTTCGCCAGGAGTTCGGGCTCCAGGTCCTTGTAGCTGTTCACCTTGGAGAGGATGTGCTTCCAGGCGGCCGGGGTGTCCACGGGCCAGCCGAGGCGGCGGCAGGTGCCCTGCTTCCAGTCCTCGCCGCGGGGGACGGCGGGCCAGGCGGGGATGCCGACGGAGGAGGGCTTCACGGCCTGCCAGATGTCGATGTAGGGGTGGCCGACGACCAAGACCGACTCGCCGGTGATCCGGGCGGCGATGCGGTGCTCCTTCGTCCCCGGGAGCAGGTGGTCGACCAGGACGCCGAGGCGGCGGCCGGGGCCGGGGGCGAAGTCGGCGACGATCGCGGGGAGGTCGTCGATGCCCTGGAGGTACTCGACGACGACGCCCTCGATGCGCAGGTCGTCTCCCCAGACCCGCTCGACCAGTTCGGCGTCGTGCCGGCCCTCGACGTAGATCCGGGACTCGCGGGCGACCCGGGCCCGGGCGCTGGGGACGGCGACGGAGCCGGAGGCGGTGCGGGCGGGGGTGCGGGGCGCGGCGTGGGCGGCCGGGCGCACCAGGGTGACCACCTCGCCCTCCAGCAGGAAGCCGCGCGGCACCAGCGGGAAGACCCGGTGCTTGCCGAAGCGGTCCTCCAGGGTGACGGTGAACCCCTCCGCGGTCCGCTCGCAGCGCACCACCGCCCCGCAGTAGCCGGTGGCCGCCTCCTCGACCACCAGGTCCCGCTCGGCCGGCACCTCGGGTGCGGGCTGCTGCTTCTTCCACGGCGGGGTGAGGTCGGGTCCGTACTGGTGGCTGCGCATGGGGCGATTTTACGGACGGGGCGTCAGAGGCCCGGCGCCCCCCAGACCGGGAACCAGCGGCTGAGGTCCTTCTCCAGCCGCAGGTCGTTCCCCAGCATCGCGTTGACCTGGAGCTCCAGCGGGCTGTTGCGCCGCTCGCCGCCGCCGGGCATCGGGGCGAAGGGGTAGAAGGTGCCGCGCTTGTAGAGGTAGACCAGGGCCAGCGACTGGCCCTGGGGGTTGCGGAAGGCGACCAGGGAGCAGAGCAGCTGCGGGCCGAAGCCGTTCGCCTCCAGCTCGCTGTTGACCGCGTGCAGGTCGTTGACCAGTTCCGGGAGTTCCTCGGGGGCGTGCCGGGTGAGCAGCCAGGAGTAGCCGTAGCCGTCCTTGGAGGCCTCCACCGGGACGCCGCCGCGTTCGGTGTCGGCGTCCAGCAGGGCCCGGACCTGCTGCTCCACCTGGACGAAGGCGGCGCCCTCGACGGCCGCGAAGCAGACCGAGCCGAGCCCGGTGGGGAGGAACCCGGCCCCGGCCTCCAGGGTGAGCGCGGCGGACGGCACGCCGAACAGCTGGTCGAGGTCGGGCTTGACGGGCTTGGTGCGGCCGAACAGGGCGTCCAGGAATCCCACGGCGGTCCTTCCGGGAGTCGGGCGGGGCCGGAGCCCAGGGGGGTCAGCGGCCGAGCTGCTCGGAGATCTTGGCCAGCTGGGCCAGCCGCTTCTCCAGCGTCGGGTGGGTGGAGAGCAGCTGGGAGGCGGTCTCCTTGGCGCTCAGCGCGGGGGCGAAGTAGAAGGCGTTGTAGGGCTGGGCCCGGCGCAGGTCCTCGGTGGGGATGGCGGCGATCTGCCCGGTGACCTTGGTGAGCGCCGAGGCGAGGGCGCTGGGCCGGCCGGTGAGCTGGGCGGCGGCCCGGTCGGCGGCCAGTTCGCGGTAGCGGGACAGCAGCCGGGTGAGCAGGAAGCTGATCGCGTAGACCACGATCGACACCAGCGGGATGACCAGCGCCGCGATGGCCGCGTTCTGGTCGTTGCTGTTGCGGTTGCCGCCCATGAACCCGCCGTACATGGCGACCCGGGTCATCGCCCCGGCGAGCACGCCGAGGAAGCCGGCGATGGTCATCACGGCGACGTCCCGGTGGGCGACGTGCGACAGCTCGTGCGCCAGGACGCCCTCCAGCTCCTCGGGTTCCAGTCGGCGCAGCAGGCCGGTGGTGACGCACACCACGGCGTTCTGCGGGTTGCGGCCGGTGGCGAAGGCGTTCGGCATGTCGCTGTCGGCGACCGCCACGCGGGGCTTGGGCATGTCGGCCAGGGCGCAGAGCCGGTCGATGGTGCCGTGCAGCTGGGGGTACTGCTCCTCGGTCACCCGGTGGGCGCCCATGGCCCGCTCGGTGATCTTGTCGCTGAACCAGAACTGGGCCACGAACAGCCCGCCGGAGATCAGCACGATCAGCGGCCAGGCCCCGCGCAGCAGCGCGATCAGCAGGCCCGTGAAACCGACGTACAACAGCCCGATCACGAACATCGTCCCGACCATGCGGCTGGTCAGGCCGCGGTCGGGCGCGAAACGGGTGTGCTGGCCCGAGCTCGACATCGCTTGCTCCTCCGTTCGCCGTCGCTTTCGATGCTGCCACCCGGACGGCCCCGGGGCACCACCCGCGCACGCGGAGTGTCGCGGTGGCCGTCCGGAACTGCGGGCAGGATCACCCCGGCCGGGCCGTTCCTGCGGTACGACCCGGGCCGTACACTGGCAGGTACGGTTTTGGCACTCGTGCGTGCAGAGTGCCAGGGTCGGGGTCCTCACCGGAGCGGCTCGCAGCATCACAGACGGACAACGTGCGAAGACGGAGGTGCGTGCCCCATGGCCGGAGAGGTCCGCCAGCTGGACGACCGCAAGCTCGCCGTGCTGCGCGCGATCGTCCAGGACTACGTGGGCACCGAGGAGCCGGTCGGCTCCAAGGCCCTGGTGGAGCGGCACAACCTCGGGGTGTCCCCGGCCACGGTGCGCAACGACATGGCGGCGCTGGAGGAGGAGGGGTACATCCACCAGCCGCACACCAGCGCCGGGCGGATCCCCACCGACAAGGGCTACCGGCTGTTCGTCGACAAGCTCGCCGAGATCAAGCCGATGAGCTCCCCGGAGCGCCGGGCGATCCGGCACTTCCTGGACGGCGCCGTCGACCTGGACGACGTGGTCACCCGTACGGTGCGGCTGCTCGCCCAGTTGACCCGCCAGGTCGCCGTGGTGCAGTACCCCTCGCTGACCCGCTCCACCGTCCGGCACATCGAGCTGGTGGCGCTGGCCCCGGCCAAGGTGATGCTGGTGCTGATCACCAACACCGGCCGGGTCGAGCAGCGGATGGTCGACTGCCCGGGCACGGTCGGCGAGACGGTCCTGGCGGACCTGCGCTCGCGGATCAACACCCGGGCGGCCGGCCAGCGGCTGCCGGACGTCCCGGGGCTCCTGGAGGAGCTCCCGGCGGCGTTCGAGCCGGCCGACCGGCCGACCGTCAGTACGGTCCTGGCGACGCTGTTCGAGGCGCTCGCCGAGCAGAACGAGGAGCGGATCATGCTGGCCGGCACGGCCAACCTGACCCGCTTCGGGCACGACTTCCCGCTCACCATCCAGCCGGTGCTGGAGGCCCTGGAGGAGCAGGTCGTCCTGCTCCGCCTCCTGGGTGAGACCACGGACGCCGCGATGACGGTCCGGATCGGGCGGGAGAACGCGTACGAAGGGCTGAATTCCACCTCGGTCGTTTCGGTCGGCTACGGTTCGGGCGACGAGAGTGTGGCCAAGCTGGGTGTGATCGGTCCGACCCGGATGGACTATCCGGGCACAATGGGGGCGGTGCGGGCGGTGGCACGGTACGTGGGCCAGATCCTGGCCGAGTCGTAGCACACGGCCGACCGTTGGAAATCTAACGGCGGCGTCCAGTCGCAGCACTACTACAGGCGGAACAAGCGGAGCATTTGGTGGCCACGGACTACTACGCGGTACTCGGCGTCCGACGGGATGCGGGGCAGGACGAGATCAAGAAGGCGTTCCGGCGCCTGGCACGCGAACTGCACCCGGACGTCAACCCGGACCCGAAGACGCAGGAGCGGTTCAAGGAGATCAACGCCGCCTACGAGGTGCTCTCCGACCCGCAGAAGCGCCAGGTCTACGACCTGGGCGGTGACCCGCTGTCGCCGGGCGGCGGTGGCGCGGGCGGCTTCGGCGCCGGCGCGGCGGGCTTCGGCTTCTCCGACATCATGGACGCCTTCTTCGGCGCCGCGGCCGGCCAGCGCGGCCCGCGCTCGCGCACCCGCCGGGGCCAGGACGCCATGATCCGGCTGGAGATCACCCTGGAGGAGGCCGCCTTCGGCACCACCAAGGAACTCCAGGTCGACACCGCCGTCACCTGCACCACCTGCAGCGGCGAGGGCGCGGCCCCCGGCACCTCGGCCCAGACCTGCGACATGTGCCGCGGCAAGGGCGAGGTCTCCCAGGTCACCCGCTCCTTCCTGGGCCAGGTCATGACCTCCCGCCCGTGCCCGCAGTGCCAGGGCTTCGGCACCGTGGTGCCGACCCCGTGCCCCGAGTGCGCGGGCGACGGCCGGGTGCGGGCCCGCCGCACCCTGACCGTGAAGATCCCGGCCGGCGTGGACAACGGCACCCGGATCCAGCTGGCCGGCGAGGGCGAGGTCGGCCCCGGCGGCGGCCCGGCCGGCGACCTGTACGTCGAGATCGCCGAGACCACCCACACGGTCTTCCAGCGGCGCGGGGACGACCTGCACTGCACCGTCACCATCCCGATGACGGCGGCCTCGCTCGGCACCCAGGTGCCGTTGCAGACCCTGGACGGGCTGGAGGAGGTCGACATCCGGCCCGGCACCCAGTCCGGCCAGTCGATCCCGCTGCACGGCCGGGGCATCACCCACCTGCGCGGGGGCGGCCGGGGCGACCTGATAGTGCACGTCGAGGTGCAGACGCCCACCAAGCTCGACCCCGAGCAGGAGGAGCTGCTGCGCCGGCTCGCCGTGCTGCGCGGCGAGGAGCGGCCGTCCGGCCAGTTCGCGCCGGGCCAGCAGGGCCTGTTCTCACGCCTGAAGGACGCCTTCAACGGCCGGTAGTCGTCCGAGGAGGGGTGCCGGGGGAGGACCCCCGGCACCCCTTCGGTGTTCCCGTTCCATCCCAGGAGGTTCCCCGCCATGACCGCGCCCGTCTTCGTCGTCGAGACCGAGCGGATCGCCGCCGCCGCACCCGGGGCCGTGCTGCGCCTCGACGGGCCCGAGGGGCGGCACGCGGCGGCGGTGAAGCGGCTGGCGGCCGGCGAGGCGGTCACCCTGGCGGACGGGCTGGGACTGGGCGTGGACGGCACCGTCGCCGCGGTGCTCGGCAAGGACGCGATCGAGGTCACGGTGGAGGCCGTGCGGCGGGAGCCGGAGCCGGCGCCGCGGATCGTGGTCGTCCAGGCGCTGCCCAAGGGCGACCGCGGCGAGCTGGCCGTGGAGACCATGACCGAGGTCGGCGTGGACGTGGTGGTCCCCTGGGCCGCCTCGCGCTGCATCACCCAGTGGAAGGGCGAGCGCGGCGCCAAGGCGCTCGCCAAGTGGCGGGCCACCGCCCGGGAGGCGGGCAAGCAGTCCCGCCGGCTGCGCTTCCCCGAGGTGCGCGAGCCGATGACCACCCGGCAGCTGGCGCCGCTGCTGGCCGGGGCCGCGCTCGCCGCGGTGCTGCACGAGGAGGGCGCCGAGCCGCTGGCGCACGCCGCGCTGCCGGCCGGCGGGGACATCGTGCTGGTGGTCGGCCCGGAGGGCGGGGTCTCCCCGGAGGAGCTGGCCGCCTTCGCCGAGGCCGGCGCGAAGCCGTACCGGCTGGGCCCCTCGGTGCTGCGCACCTCGACCGCCGGGGTGGCCGCCGGGGCGCTGCTGCTGGGGCGCACCGGCCGCTGGGCCTGACCCCACCGGCAACTCCCGTGCGCCCGCCCGGAGTCTGCGGAAAACGGAGCGGCTCGTACCCGCACCTGCCTACGCTGGCGGCGTGACGGACTCCCTGAGCACCTCCGCGGGCGCCTATCTGCGCCACCCCCATCTGCACGGTGACCTGGTCGCCTTCGTCGCCGAGGACGACCTGTGGCTCGCCCCGCTGGAGGGCGGCCGGGCCTGGCGGCTGACGGCCGATCACCTGCCGGTGCAGCACCCCAGGTTCTCCCCGGACGGGCGCCACCTCGCCTTCACCTCCACCCGGGACGGCGCCCCCGAGGTGCACGTGGTGCCGGTGGACGGCGGACCGTCCCGGCGGCTGACGTACTGGGGCAACGCCGAGACCCGGGTGCAGGGGTGGACCGCCGACGGGCGCCCGATCGCCACCACCGGCGCGGGCGAGTCCGGGGTGCGCCGCTGCTGGGCGCACGCGGTGCCGCTGGACGGCGGCGAGCCGGTGCGGCTGCCGTACGGGCCGGTCGGCGGGCTCGCCTTCGAGCCGGCGGGCGTCGGGGACCCTGCGGCCGAAGTCGGGGGGAGGGTGCTGCTGGTGACCGTCAACAACCGCGAGCCGGCCTGGTGGAAGCGCTACCGGGGCGGCCGGGCCGGCAAGTTGTGGATCGGGCGGGACCGGTTCGTCCGGATCCACCAGGACCTGGCCGGGCAGCTCGACTCCCCGCTCTGGGTGGCCGGGGACGGCGACGGCCGGATCGCCTTCCTGTCCGACCACGAGGGCGTCGGCGACCTGTGGTCCAGCCGCCCCGACGGCTCCGACCTGCGCCGCCACAGCACCGACCCGGACGGCTTCTACGCCCGCAACGCCAGCACCGACGGCACCCGGGTGGTCTTCCACCGGGCCGGCGACCTGTGGCTGCTGGACGACCTGGAGAGCGCCTCCCCGCGCCGGCTGGACGTCCGCCCGGCCGGCTCGCGGGCCCGCCGCCGCCCCCACCCGGTGCACGCCGCGCACTGGCTGGAGTCCGTCTCCCCGGACCGCACCGGCCGGGCCGGCGCCGTGGTGGTGCGCGGCAGCGTGCACTGGCTGACCCACCGCGAGGGCCCGGCCCGGGTGCTGGACGAGACCCCGGGCGTGCGCGCCCGGCTGGCCCGGGTGGTGCCGGGCGAGGACGGCGCCCAGGGCGTGCTCTGGGTGTCCGACGCCGAGGGCGAGGACGCCCTGGAGTACGCCCCCGCCGTGCACGACCCCGAGCGGCGCCGGCTGGCCGCCGGGAGACTGGGCCGGGTCAACTCGCTGGTGGTCTCCCCGGACGGCCGGCGGGCCGCGGTCGGCGTGCACGACGGCCGGGTGCTGGTGGTCGACCTGGCCGACGGCGCCGTGCACGAGCTGGACCGCAGCACCGACGGCGAGGTCGGCGGCCTGGTGTTCAGCCCGGACTCGGCCTGGCTGGCGTGGTCGCGCCCGGTGCACCGGATGGGCCCGTACTCGCTGCGCCAGATCGTGCTGGCCGACCTGGCCACCCGCACCGTCGGCGAGGTCACCTCGCAGCGCTTCCTGGACACCTCGCCCGCCTTCACCGCCGACGGCCGCTACCTGGCCTTCCTCTCGGTGCGCAGCTTCGACCCGGTCTACGACGCCCACGCCTTCGGCCTGTCCTTCCCGAACGGCTGCCGCCCCTACCTGGTGACGCTCGCCGCCGAGACGCCCTCCCCGTTCGGCCCGCAGCGGGCCGGGCGGGCGCCCGGCGGGGAGGAGGACGAGCCCAAGGCCCGCACGGCGGACGGCGAGGAGGCCGCGGACGGGGCGGTGCCGGCCGTGCGGGTGGACCTGGACGGCATCGCCGACCGGATCGTGCCCTTCCCGGTCGAGGGCGGCCGTTTCCACACGCTGCGCGCCGCCAAGGACGGGGTGCTGTGGACCAGGGCGCCGCTGCTCGGCGAACTCGGCGACGAGGCCGCCTCCTTGGACGACGACCGGCCCCGCCCGGTGCTGGAGCGCTTCGACCTCAGGAAGCGCCGGGTCGAGCAACTGGTGCACGGCGTCGACGGGTTCTCGGTCAGCGGGGACGGCACCCGGCTGGCCGTGCTGGACGGGGGCGAGCTGCGGATCGTCCCGGCCGACCGCAAGTCCGGCGGCGAGGACGACGAGACCGCCGTCGACCTCACCCGGCTGCGGGTGACCGTCGACCCGGCCGCCGAGTGGCGGCAGATGTACGCCGAGAACGGCCGGCTGATGCGGGACAACTTCTGGCGCCCCGACCTCGGCGGCGTCGACTGGGCCGGGGTCCTGGAGCGCTACCGGCCGCTGGTCGAGCGGGTCGGCTCGCACGACGAACTGGTCGACCTGCTCTGGGAGGTGCACGGCGAACTCGGCACCTCGCACGCCTACGTCGTCCCGTACGGCCGCTACACCGAGCCCGCCCGGCGCCAGGGCCTGCTCGGCGCCGACCTGGTCCGGGACGGCGGGCAGTGGCGGATCGGCCGGATCCTGCCCGGCGAGTCCTCCGACCCCCGGGCCCGCTCGCCGCTGGCCGCGCCCGGCGCCGCGATCCGCCCGGGCGACGCCCTGCTCGCCGTCAACGGCCGCCCGGTCGACCCGGTCACCGGCCCGGCCCCGCTGCTGGCCGGCACCGCCGGGCAGCCGGTGGAGCTGACCGTGGCCCGCAAGGACGGCAGCGACCGGCGCCACCCCGTGGTCGTCCCGCTCGCCGACGAGGAGGCGCTGCGCTACCACGACTGGGTGGCCGGCCGGCGGGCGAAGACGCGGGAGCTGTCCGGCGGCCGGCTCGGCTACCTGCACATCCCCGACATGCAGACGGCCGGCTGGGCGCAGCTGCACCGCGACCTCTCCACCGAGATGGCCAAGGACGGCCTGATCGTGGACGTCCGGGAGAACCGCGGCGGCCACACCTCGCAGCTGGTGATAGAGAAGCTGGCCCGGCGGATCATCGGCTGGTACGCGATCCGGGACACCGAGGGCCGGGTGCCCTACCCGATGGACGCCCCGCGCGGGCCGGTGGTCGCGATCGCCAACGAGCTGTCCGGCTCGGACGGCGACATCGTCAACGCCGCCATCCAGGCGCTCGGCATCGGCCCGGTGGTCGGCACCCGGACCTGGGGCGGGGTGATCGGCATCGACAGCCGGTACCAGCTGGTCGACGGCACCCTGGTCACCCAGCCCAAGTACGCGATGTGGATGGAGAACTACGGCTGGGGCCTGGAGAACCACGGCGTCGACCCGGACGTCGAGGTGCCGTTCGCCCCGCACCACTGGGCGGCCGGCGAGGACCCGCAGCTGGCCGAGGCCGTGCGGATCGCCCTCGACACCCTGGCCGCCACCCCGGCCCGCACGGCGCCGCCGCTGCCCTGGGCGTAGCCGGCGCGGGGCGCTGCGGGGCCCTGCGGGGCGCGGGGGTCCGGCGCGGCCGGGCTCCCGCGCCGGGGCGTGGGTAGGATGCGGGGCTGTTCTTGATCGCGATCTTGATCTGGTCGACGGCTCACGGGGGAGCACACCATGGCGCAGGGCTATCCGCCGCCGCAGTACCCGCAACAGCAGCAGTACCCGCAGAACCAGCCGTACCCGCAGCAGCAGTACCCGCCGGGCGGCCCGGGGCCGAACCCGTACGGCCAGGGGCCGTACGCCCAGCCCCCGCAGCCGTACCCGCCGCAGCCCCAGCCGTGCGGTCAGCCCCAGCCGTACCCGCAGGCGCAGCCGCCGTACGGGCCGGCCCCGTACCCGCAGCAACAGCCCCACCCGCAGCCCGCGCTGCCGCCGTGCCCCCGGGAGGCGGGCGGCTTCCGGCGCTTCCTGGCGATGGTGCTGGACGCCGGCCTCGCGCTGGGCGCGGGCTTCGCCGCCGCCGTCGCCTCCGACGTCGCGTCGGGTCGTACCAAGCCCGTCGCGGCCGCGGCCGGCCACGCCGTCCAGCACGCGAGCGGGCCGGTGGTGCCGTTCTGGGCGGCGTTCCTGGGCGTCTGCGTGCTGGTCTCGTTCCTCAACCAGGTGGTGCTGGCCCGGCTGGTCGGGTTCAGCGTGGGCAAGGGGATCCTGGCGATGCGGGTGGTGCGCCGCAAGCGGGTGATGCGCCCCAACACCTGGCGGCTGACCCGGCGCTGGCTGGTCGGCTTCGTCGTCCTGGTGCTCTCGTTCGTCTTCGACGAGTTCGACCTGGAGGAGGGGGACATCATCGGCATGCGCTCGGTGCGCTGGAAGCACCTGCAGGAGTACCAGCAGGCGCTCGGGCGGCTCGGCTAGGCTGCGCCCGTACGGCCCGTGCAACCGTGATCGACGACCGAACCGAGGAGATTCCGATGGCCGGCGAGCCGCAGTCCGACTGTGTGTTCTGCAAGATCGTGGCGGGCGAGATCCCGGCGACCGTGCTGCGCAAGACCGAGCGCGTCCTCGCCTTCCGCGACATCGCCCCCAAGGCCCCCGTGCACGTCCTGGTGATCCCGCACGTCCACTACCCGAACGCCGCGGCGCTGGGCGCCGCCGAGCCCGAGGTCGCCGGCGAACTGCTGGCCGAGGCGGGCGCGGTGGCGCGGGACGAGGGCATCGAGGACTACCGGCTGATCTTCAACACCGGCGCGGGCGCGGGGCAGACCGTGTTCCACGCCCATGTGCACGTGCTCGGCGGGATGCCGATGAACGAGAGCATGGTCTGATCCCAGGTGTCCCAGCGCGAACTCGTCGTCCTCGGCACCGCCAGCCAGGTGCCCACCCGGCACCGCAACCACAACGGCTACCTGCTCCGCTGGGACGGCGAGGGCCTGCTGTTCGACCCCGGCGAGGGCACCCAGCGCCAGATGCTGCACGCCGGGGTCTCGGCCACCCAGATCACCCGGATCGCGGTGACCCACTTCCACGGCGACCACTGCCTGGGCCTCGCCGGGGTGATCCAGCGGATCAACCTTGACCGGGTCCCGCACCCGGTGGACGTCTACTTCCCGGCGTCCGGCGAGGTCTACTTCGAGCGGCTGCGGCACGCCACCGCGTACCACGAGACCGCCGTGCTGCGGCCGCGGCCGATCGACGAGCCCGGCCCGCTGCCCGCGCCCGGCGCCCGCTTCGCGCTGGACGCCGTCCGGCTGGACCACCCGGTGGAGTCCTTCGGCTACCGGCTGTCCGAGCCGGACGGCCGCCGACTGGTGCCCGAGCGGCTCGCCGCGGCCGGCGTGCGCGGCCCGGCCGTGGGCCGGCTCCAGCACGAGGGCGCGGTCGAGGTGGACGGCCGCACCGTCACCCTGGACGAGGTCAGCGAGCACCGCCGGGGCCAGCGCTTCGCCTTCGTGATGGACACCCGGCTCTGCGAGGGGGTGCACGAACTCGCCGAGGGGGCCGACCTGTTGGTGGTCGAGGCGACCTTCACCGACGCCGACGCCCACCTCGCCGAGGACCACGGCCACCTCACCGCCGGCCAGGCCGCCAAGGTCGCGGCCGAGGCCGGGGCGCGGACCCTCGTGCTGACCCACTTCTCGCAGCGCTACCCGGACCTGGGCCAGCACCTGGCCGACGCCCGCAAGCACTTCGACGGGGACCTGGTGCTCGCCGAGGACCTCGCCCGGGTGCCCGTCCCCGCCCGCCGCCACCCGTGAACGGTCCGCCGCCACCCGTGGAGCACCCGCCGTCACCCGTGGACGGCGCGGCGCCGGGGGTGGACGCCGCACGGGCTCCCCGCGAAAAGGGCTCGCGCCGCCCCGCGATCTGCCGCAGCATCGTCGGGTGCGGCCCCGCCGCCCGCCGCAGCGATCACGCTCGCGGCGTACCCTGGTGCCCCGGAGAGACCGAGCGGCACACGAGACCACGGATGGGATGAGGCAGGCCCAGCGCCGACCCATGAGTGACACATCGCAGACCCGTACCGATGGACAGTCGCGCCCCGAACCGACCGACGACGGCCGGGTGAGCGCCCGGATCGTCATCCCCGAGAAGCATCCGATGGTCACCCTGCTCGGCACGGCGGACTCGCTGCTGCGCGTGATCGAGCAGGGGTTCCCCGCCGCCGACATCCACGTCCGCGGCAACGAGGTGACCGCCACCGGGGAGCGCGCCGAGGTCGCCCTCGTGCAGAAGCTCTTCAACGAGATGATGCTGGTGCTGCGCACCGGCCAGCCCCTGACGGAGGACTCCGTGGAGCGCTCCATCGCCATGCTCCGCGAGGAGGGCCCGGACAGCCCGGCGCCGTCCCAGGTGTTCACCGCGAACATCCTGTCCAACCGCGGCCGCACGATCCGCCCCAAGACGCTCAACCAGCAGCGCTACGTCGACGCGATCGACAAGCACACGATCGTCTTCGGCCTCGGCCCGGCCGGCACCGGCAAGACCTACCTGGCGATGGCCAAGGCCGTCCAGGCCCTCCAGGCCAAGGAGGTCAACCGGATCATCCTGACCCGCCCGGCGGTCGAGGCGGGCGAGCGGCTGGGCTTCCTGCCCGGCACCCTCTACGAGAAGATCGACCCGTACCTGCGCCCGCTGTACGACGCGCTGCACGACATGATGGACCCGGACTCCATCCCGCGCCTGATGGCGGCCGGCACCATCGAGGTCGCGCCGCTCGCGTACATGCGCGGCCGCACCCTCAACGACGCCTTCATCATCCTGGACGAGGCCCAGAACACCTCGCCCGAGCAGATGAAGATGTTCCTCACCCGCCTCGGGTTCAACTCCCGGGTGGTGGTCACCGGCGACACCAGCCAGATCGACCTCCCGGGCGGCACCCGCAGCGGGCTCAAGGTCGTCCAGGAGATCCTGGCCGGCGTCCCGGACATCCACTTCTCCGTCCTCACCAGCACCGACGTGGTCCGCCACAAGCTGGTCGGCCGGATCGTGGACGCCTACGAACGCTGGGACGCGCGGCAGGAGGCCGAGGAGAACTCCCCGGCCGCCCGCAAGCCCGCCCAGCGGCGCCCCGGAAAGACCGCCGCGGCGCGCGCACCCCGACAGTCCCATCGCACCGAAAGCTGAGCACACAGCCCGTCATGTCGATCGACATCGCCAACGAGTCCGGTTGGGACGCCGATGAGGAAGCCATCCTCGACGTCGCCCGCTTCGCCCTGGACAAGATGCGGATCCACCCGCAGTCCGAACTGTCCGTGATCCTGGTGGACGGTGCGGCGATGGAGGAGCTGCACATCCAGTGGATGGACCTGCCCGGACCGACCGACGTGATGTCGTTCCCGATGGACGAGCTGCGTCCGGGCAAGGAGGGCGAGGAGCTGCCGCAGGGCCTGCTCGGCGACATCGTGCTCTGCCCCGAGGTCGCCGAGCAGCAGGGCAAGGCGGCCCCCTCCAAGCACTCGATGGACGAGGAGCTCCAGCTGCTCACCGTCCACGGCGTGCTGCACGTCCTCGGCTACGACCACGAGGAGCCGGAGGAGGAGGAAGAGATGTTCGCCCTCCAGAAGCGGATCCTGGACGACTGGCGGGCGGGCCGGGGCCTCGGCGGCATCTCCCCGGCCCCCACCACCCACTGAGCGCGGGGCCCGAACTCCTGTGAGCGGTGAGAGTACGAGCTTCATCCTCGGTGCCGTGGCCCTGGTCGTCCTGGGCTGGCTGGCCGCGTGCGCCGAGGCGGGCATCTCCCGGGTCTCCCGGTTCCGGGCGGAGGAGGCCGTGCGCAACGGCCGGCGCGGCTCCGCGCGGCTGCTGGCCGTCGCCTCCGACCCGTTCCGCTACCTCAACCTGGCCACCCTGATCCGGGTGGCCAGCGAGATGGCGGCCGCGGTGCTGGTCACCGCGGTGTGCGTGCGCAACATCCACCCGACCTGGCAGGCCGTGCTGTTGGCCTTCGGCGTGATGGTGCTGGTGTCCTTCGTCGCGGTGGGCGTCTCGCCGCGCACGATCGGGCGCCAGCACCCGATCTCCACCGCGACCGCGGCCTCCTTCGTGCTGCTGCCGCTGGCCGCGGTGCTCGGCCCGATCCCGCGGCTGCTGATCCTGCTGGGCAACGCGCTGACCCCGGGGAAGGGGTACCGGGAGGGGCCGTTCGCCTCCGAGGCGGAGCTGCGGGCGCTGGTCGACCTCGCCGAGAAGGACGACCTGATCGAGGACGAGGAGCGCCGGATGGTGCACTCGGTCTTCGAACTGGGCGACACCATCGTGCGCGAGGTGATGGTGCCGCGCACCGACCTGGTGATGATCGAGCGGCACAAGACCGTCCGGCAGGCGCTCACCCTGGCGCTGCGCTCGGGCTTCTCGCGGATCCCGGTGGTCGGCGACAACGAGGACGACGTGGTCGGCATCGTCTACCTCAAGGACCTGGTGCGCCGCACCCACATCAACCGGGAGGCGGAGGCCGAGGAGGTCGGTGCGGTGATGCGCCCGGCCGTGTTCGTCCCGGACTCCAAGCCGGCCGGCGACCTGCTGCGGGAGATGCAGCAGCGCCGCTCGCACGTCGCGATCGTGATCGACGAGTACGGCGGCACGGCGGGCCTGGTCACCATCGAGGACGTCCTGGAGGAGATCGTCGGCGAGATCACCGACGAGTACGACCGGGAGATCGCGCCGGTCGAGGACCTCGGCGACGGCTCGTACCGGATCACCGCCCGGCTGCTGGTGGAGGACCTGGGCGAGCTGTTCGGGATCGAGCTGGAGGACGAGGACGTCGAGACCGTCGGCGGCCTGCTGGCCAAGCACCTGGGCCGGGTGCCGATCCCCGGGTCGGCCTGCGAGATCCCGCTGCCCGAGCCGGCCGCGGACGGCCTGACCGGCATCCTGCTGACCGCGGAGTCCTCGGCCGGGCGCCGCAACCGGATCGGTTCGATGGTCGCCTCGCCGGTGCGCCGGTCGGAAACGGTGCGGGCCGCGGGCGAGTAGCGGGTGGGCGGTCGCCGCGCGACCATGGAGGGCATGACGCACAAACTTCGCGCGGAGTACGGCCCGCAGGGGGCGGCCGGCGGAGTCAAGTCCTGGCACGTGGTGCGGGACGAGGACCCGTCGACCGCGCTCTGCGGCCGGAGCATGCCCGACGACGCCGAGACGCGGCCCGAGCAGGAATGGGGCACCGGGCTGCGCTGCTGCCAGCAGTGCGGCTCGCTCTACATGCACGAGACGCCCCACATGCAGGGGAGCCATCCCTACAGCTAGCCGTGCCTCCCGGCCGTGCCCCGCGGCGACGGCCGGGCTCTGGAGGTCGCCATGAAGCTGCAAGACGAACTGCCGACCGTCGATCGACGGCTCGCCCTGGTGTGGCGGGTCGGGGCGGGGCTCGGGGGGATCTTCCTGATCGTGTTCGGGATCCTGGGGCTGGCCGACCACCCCGGCTTCCTGGCCACCCACGGTGACCGGATCGCCGGGCTGTCGACCAACGGGGCGCTGAGCATCCTGTCCATCGTGGCGGGTGCGGTCCTGCTGGTCGGAGCGGTGATCGGCGGGAACTTCGCGTCCAACCTCAACATGGTGATCGGCGTGCTGTTCGTCCTGTCCGGCTTCTACGGGCTGACGGTGCTCGGCCGGCCGGACGCGAACATCCTCAACTTCCGGATGTCGAACGTGCTGTTCGCGTTCGTCTTCGGGATCGTCGTGACCACCTTCGGAATGTACGGCCGGGTGAGCAGCCACCTGCCGCACGACAACCCGTTCTGGCGCGAGCGGGCCTCGCACGAGGAGCCGCTGCCGTCCGGCGCCGCGAAGACCTTCGTCAAGGTGCTCAACCCGAACCCCGGCCGCACCCACCCGGTGGGCCACTGAGCCGGGTTGACCGAGGGCGCCGGGAGGGTGCCGCCTATGCTCGGCGGCATGAGTGACATCGTCGAACTCGACCCCGAAGACAAGAAGATCATCACCCTGGCCCGCTCGGCCCGCGCCCGCAACGGCGTGGCCGAGGGGGCCGCGGTGCGTGACGAGACCGGCCGCACCTACGTGGCCGGGACGGTCGCGCTGGAGTCGCTACGGCTGAGCGCGCTGCGGACGGCGGTGGCGATGGCGGTGGCCAGCGGTGCGAAGTCGCTGGAGGCGGCCGCCGTGGTGAGCGAGGCCGAGCAGCCCGCCGAGGCCGATCTGGCGGCCGTGCGGGACCTGGGCGGGGCCGGTACGCCGGTGCTGCTGGCCGGGCCGGACGGGACGCTGCGGGTGGTGGCCGAGGCCCGCTGAGCGGCCCCCGGCGGCCCCCTCGGGGCCGGTGCGGGGAGACCGCGCCCCCTGCACTCAGCAGATAATCTCACCGGAGGGGTGGACTCGGTGAGGGGCTGGGGCATGGGGGCGTTGGCGTTCGTCGCCGGGCTGGTGCTGTTCGTGATGGGCATGGGCAAGTGGCAGGAGACCGGCACGGTCTACTGGCTCTGGGGTTCACTCGCCTTCCTGCTGCTGCTGGTGGTGTTCTCGCTGGTCGGACGGGGCGGCGGCAAGGGCTGAGCGCCCCGGACGGACCGGCCCCGGACGGCGGGGCTCCGGTGATCAGGGAGAATGGGGCGCATGAATGCCCCTTCCTCCTCGTACCGCTCCGGGTTCGCGTGCTTCGTCGGCCGTCCCAACGCGGGCAAGTCGACCCTGACCAACGCCCTGGTGGGGACGAAGGTCGCGATCACCTCCGACCGCCCGCAGACCACCCGCCACACCGTGCGCGGCATCGTGCACCGCCCGGACGCCCAGCTCGTGCTGGTCGACACCCCCGGCCTGCACAAGCCCCGCACCCTGCTCGGCGAGCGCCTCAACGACCTGGTCCGCACCACCTGGGCCGAGGTCGACGTGATCGGCTTCTGCCTGCCCGCCGACCAGAAGCTCGGCCCCGGCGACAAGTTCATCGCCAAGGAGATCGCCGGGATCAAGAAGACCCCCAAGGTCGCCATCGTCACCAAGACCGACCTGGTCGACTCCAAGCGCCTGGCCGAGCAGCTGATCGCCATCCACCAGCTCGGCATCGAGCTGGGCTTCGAGTGGGCCGAGATCATCCCGGTCTCGGCGGTCGGCGACCAGCAGGTCGACCTGGTCGCCGACCTCCTCACCAAGCTGCTGCCCGAGGGCGACCAGCTCTACCCGGAGGGCGACCTCACCGACGAGCCCGAGCAGATCATGGTCGCCGAGCTGATCCGCGAGGCCGCCCTGGAGGGCGTGCGGGACGAACTGCCGCACTCGCTCGCCGTCGTGGTCGAGGAGATGCTGCCGCGCGAGGGCCGCCCGGCGGACCGTCCGCTGCTGGACATCCACGCCAACGTCTACATCGAGCGGCAGAGCCAGAAGGCGATCGTGATCGGCGCCAAGGGCTCCCGGCTCAAGCACGTCGGCACCACCGCCCGCAAGCACATCGAGGCGCTGCTCGGCACGCCGGTCTACCTGGACCTGCACGTCAAGGTGGCCAAGGACTGGCAGCGCGACCCCAAGCAGCTGCGCAAGCTCGGCTTCTGACCGGGGAGTTCGGCGACGGGCGGTGAGCCGCCCCGGGCCCGTCCGGACGCCGTGCGCGTCCGGGCGGGCCCGTGCCGCGCCGGGCCCGGGAGGGGCCTACGCCCCCTCGCGGAGCACCAGCGAGACCAGCTCCCGCTGGGAGTCGGTGAGTTTGGGGTCGGCGCAGTACACCGTCCGCCCGTCGACGGTGATCTCGTAGTGGAAGCCGTCCGGCACCCCGTACGAGGGCGCGCGCAGCCCGCCCGCGACGGCCTCGCGGGCGAGCGCGTGGACGTGCGGGGCGTCCGTGCGGTCGACGGTTTCGAGCTCCGCGTGGCGGAGGATTCCGGCGAGTCCGCCGGTCCGGGTCACCTGGATACGCATGGTGTCCATGGTGCTACGCAGGGGAGGCTTTTGCGGCTCTTTTCCCCGACCGTGACCTTAAGGCGGTCTCAAACCGCTCCGGACCGGTGGTGAACCGGTCGTCCGCGGTCAGCCTGGGCTGACGCCGACCTGGGCCCAGGAGGCCGTCACGGTGTCGGCGACCGGGGGCTTGTCGGGGTAACGGGCCTTGGCGGCGGCCACGGTGGCCCGGGCGAAGGCGGTGAAGTCGGCGGTGGCGGGCAGCCCGCCGCCGGTCAGGGCGTCGTACCAGATCCGCCCGGCCTGCTCCCAGGACGACCCGCCCAGGGCGGTGGCCAACAGGTAGAACGCGTGGTTGGGGATGCCGGAGTTGATGTGCACCCCGCCGTTGTCGTCGGTGGTGTCCACGTAGTCCCGCATGTGGGCGGGTTGCGGGTCCTTGCCCAGCTGGGGGTCGTCGTAGGCGGTGCCGGGCGCCTTCATCGAGCGCAGCGCCACGCCCTGGACGCCGGGGGCGAGCAGTCCGGCGCCGATCAACCAGTCGGCGGAGGCGGCGTCCTGGTGCAGGGCGTACTGCTTGACCAGCGAGCCGAAGACGTCGGAGACCGACTCGTTGAGCGCGCCGGGCTGGTCCTGGTAGTCCAGTCCGGCGGTGAACTGGGTGACGCCGTGGGTGAGTTCGTGGCCGATGACGTCGATGCAGGCGGTGAAGTCGCCGAAGACCTGGCCGTCGCCGTCGCCGAAGACCATCTGCGAGCCGTTCCAGAAGGCGTTGTCGTAGTTGCGGCCGTAGTGGACGCTGGCGTCCATCCGCAGGCCGCGGCCGTCGATCGAGTCGCGGCCGAAGACGTCGGAGTAGAGCGCGAAGGTGGCGCCCAGGCCGTCGTAGGCGTGGTTGACGGAGGCGTCGGCGACCGGGGCGTGGCCCTCGGTGCGGACGGTGCGCCCGGGCAGCCGCTGGCCGTGCCCGGCGTCGTAGACCAGCCGGCTGAGGCCGGGGGCGCCGGTGGTCGGCGGGGGAGCGGCGAGGCGGGCCGCGCGGTGCGCGGCGTCCAGGGCGAGGGAGTGGACGGCGGGCTGGTGACCGGCCTCGGCGAGGCGGTCCAGGACGTACGGCGGGACGATCGCGCAGCGCGGGACTCCTGCAGTCATGTGGCCCAGGGTGAGGCCTGGATGACCGGATGTCACCACCCGTGGCAGGACCGTTCCACGTCTCAAGGGGTGGAACGGAAGCCCGGATCACTTCGGGGGCGCGCGGGCCTGGGTTACGCTGGGCCACATCATGCGCAACGGGCTGCTTCTTCTTAGCTGCCGCGTCGAGGGCCTGTAGTCCACCGGGCCGGCTCCCTCGCCGCGGGGAACGAGCTGTGCGCGGAAACGGCGATGCGACGGCGTATCGCGGGGCGCAGCAGCGGCCGGCCAGTCGGTGTCGATCCCTCCCGACCGCCCGCACCACGCATCCACAGGAAGCCGAGAGTCCCCTCCATGACCGAGCAGACCTCCGCCGCGTCCGTCCCCGCCGCTCGCGCCTTCGTCGACCGGCCGACCCCGATCACCGCCGCCTCCGTGCGCCAGCGGCCCTCGGGCATGCGCCACGGGCGCTACCTGCCGTTCGGCACCGTCGACCTGCCGGACCGCACCTGGCCGCACCAGGTGATCACCAAGGCGCCGCGCTGGCTCTCCACCGACCTGCGGGACGGCAACCAGGCGCTGATCGACCCGATGTCCCCGGCCCGCAAGCGGAAGATGTTCGACCTGCTGGTGGCCATGGGCTACAAGGAGATCGAGGTCGGCTTCCCGTCCTCCGGCGCCACCGACCACGCCTTCGTGCGGTCGCTGATCGAGGAGGGGGCGATCCCGGAGGACGTCACCATCTCGGTGCTGACCCAGGCCCGCGAGGAGCTGATCGAGAAGACCGTCGAGGCGCTGGTCGGCGCCCCGCGGGCGACCGTCCACCTGTACAACGCGACCGCGCCGCTGTTCCGCCGGGTGGTGTTCCGCAACGACGAGGCGGCCACCAAGGCGATCGCGGTGGACGGCACCCGGCTGGTCATGGAGTACGCGGAGAAGCTGCTGGGCGACGACACCGTCTTCGGCTACCAGTACTCGCCGGAGATCTTCGTGGACACCGAGCTGGACTTCGCGCTGGAGGTCTGCGAGGCGGTGATGGACGTCTGGCAGCCCGGTGAGGGCCGCGAGATCATCCTGAACCTGCCGGCCACCGTCGAGCGGGCCACCCCGAACGTCCAGGCCGACCAGTTCGAGTGGATGTCGCGCAACCTGTCGCGCCGCGAGTTCGTCTGCCTGTCGGTGCACCCCCACAACGACCGCGGCACCGCCGTGGCCTCCGCCGAGCTGGCCTACATGGCGGGAGCGGACCGGATCGAGGGCTGCCTGTTCGGGCAGGGCGAGCGGACCGGCAACGTCGACCTGGTGACGCTGGGGATGAACCTGTTCTCGCAGGGCATCGACCCGCAGATCGACTTCTCCGACATCGACGAGGTGCGCCGCACCGCCGAGTACTGCAACCAGATGGAGGTGCACCCGCGCCACCCGTACGCCGGGGACCTGGTGTACACCTCCTTCTCCGGCTCGCACCAGGACGCCATCAAGAAGGGCTTCGACGTCCTGGAGGCGGACGCGAAGGCGGCCGGGGTGCCGGTGGCGGAGCACACCTGGGGCGTGCCGTACCTGCCGATCGACCCGAAGGACGTCGGCCGCACCTACGAGGCGGTCATCCGGGTCAACAGCCAGTCCGGCAAGGGCGGGGTGGCGTACGTCCTCAAGAACGACCACAAGCTGGACCTGCCGCGCCGGATGCAGATCGAGTTCTCCCGGATCATCCAGGCCAAGACCGACGCCGAGGGCGGCGAGGTCAGCCCGGCGGAGATCTGGCGGGTCTTCGAGGACGAGTACCTGCCGACCACCGGCAACCCGTGGGGCCGGCTGTCGCTGGCCGGTTCGCGCACCCTGACCACCGAGGACGGCCGGGACGCGCTGACCGCCGAGGCCGTGGTGGACGGTGCGCCGGTGACCCTGACCGGTACCGGCAACGGCCCGGTCTCGGCCTTCGCGGACGCGCTGGCCCGGATCGGCGTGGACGTACGGGTGCTGGACTACGCCGAGCACGCGCTGAGCGAGGGCGGCGACGCCCAGGCGGCCGCGTACGTGGAGTGCGCGGTGGACGGCAAGGTGCTGTGGGGCGTGGGCATCGACGGCAACACCGTGCTGGCCTCGCTGAAGGCGATGATCAGTGCCGTCAACCGCTCGCAGCGCGGCTGACTCCCGCGGGTGGTACGCGAAGGGCCGTCCCGCGGGACGGCCCTTCGCCGTGTCCGTCGGGCGTCCCGGGCGGGCTGTGGCCTGCGCCACATTTTTTCGGATCGGAAGCCGTTCGAGGTACTGACACGTGCCGGTAACCGTGGCAACATCGATCCACCGGCAAGCCGGGTCGGTGGGACGGCCTCGGTGTCCGGTCGCGTGACCTGTCCATAGTTGTGCAGGCCGCCTGCCATGTCTGGGGAGTGGCGCCGTGACCAGGTTGTGGGGTGTTCGCCCGAGGTGGCGGACCGATGTTCTCGGTGATTTCTTCTGTCCGGGCTGCGGCGGGGACCGCAACTACCGCCGGCAGCACGGCCGGCGGTGGCTGCGGTTGCTGGGGACGCCGGTCGCGCCGCTCGGACCGGTGATCGGCAGCGTGCAGTGCACCAGCTGCCACGGGCGCTACGGCGTCGAGTCCCTGGAGCAGCCCACCAGCGTGCGCCTCGGCGCGATGCTGCGGGACGCCCAGTACACCATCGCCCTGGCCCTGCTCGCGGCCGGCGGCACCGCCCACCGGGCGGCCCGCGAGGCGGCCTGCACGGCGGTGCGCGAGGCCGGGTTCGAGGACTGCGGCGAGGCCCAGGTGCTGGCCGCGCTCGCCGCGCTGTCCGGGCTCGGCGGCGAACTCCACGACGCCCACGGGATGGCCGGCGGCCTGACCGTGGAACTGCACGCGGTGCTCGAACCGCTCGCCCCGCACCTGGCCCAGCAGGGCCGGGAGCGGCTGCTGCTGCTGGGTGCGGCGATCGCCCTGGCGGACGGGCGCTACCTGCCGCAGGAGCGCGAGGCGCTGGCCGCGGTCGGCAGCTGCCTGGACCTGCCGCAGAGCCAGGTGCCGGCGCTGCTGGAGGCGGCGACCCGGGCACCGTACGAGAACCTGTAGGGCCTCGGCCCCGCCCCTCCGGACCTTCCGTATCCCCCACAAACGGGCCCGCCCCCCCTCCGGGCCCGCCGTGACCCGCACCGCAGTGGTCCTCCCCCACGGCCCCCGGTGCGGGCAACACGGCTGTCCACGGCTGTCAGAGCCCTGGGGGACAATGGGGGGCATGAGTCTTTTCCGGGACGACGGCGTCGTGTTGCGGGCGCAGAAGCTCGGCGAGGCCGATCGGATCATCACCCTGCTGACCCGCCACCACGGCAAGGTGCGGGCGGTGGCGCGCGGGGTGCGCAAGACCAAGTCCAAGTTCGGCGCCCGGCTGGAGCCGTTCTCGCACGTGGACGTGCAGTTCTTCAGCCGGGGGAGCGAGCTGGTCGGGCGCGGGCTGCCGCTGTGCACCCAGGTGGAGACCATCGCCCCGTACGGCGGATCGATCGTCACCGACTACGGCCGCTACACCGCCGGCACGGCGATGCTGGAGACGGCCGAGCGCTTCGCCGAGAACGAGGGCGAGCCGGCCGTCCAGCAGTACCTGCTGCTGGTGGGCGGGCTGCGGGTGCTGGCGGCCGGGACGCACGAGTCGCACCTGGTGCTGGACGCCTTCCTGCTGCGCTCGCTCGCGGTGAACGGGTACGGCGCGAGCTTCACGGACTGCGCCAAATGCGGCCTGGACGGGCCGAACCGTTTCTTCTCCCTCCCCGCAGGGGGGGTGCTCTGCGCGGACTGCCGAGTGCCCGGATGTGCCGTACCCTCCCCTGAGACACTGGTACTGCTCGGGGCGCTGCTGTCAGGGGACTGGCGGACGGCCGACGCCTGCGAGCCGCGGTACTGGCGGGAGGGCAGCGGCCTGGTCGCGGCCTATCTGCAGTGGCACCTGGAGCGGGGCATCCGCTCGATGAGATACGTGGAGAAGTGAGCACATGGCAGCGCGACGGCTCTTCGGCGGCGGCAAGCAGCGGGTCTACGAACCCCCGACCCCGCACCCCAGCGGCGCCAAGCCCCCGAAGCTCCCCGGCGAGCTGGTCCCGGACCACGTCGCCATCGTGATGGACGGCAACGGCCGCTGGGCCAAGGAGCGCGGGCTGCCCCGCACCGAGGGCCACAAGATCGGCGAGTCCGTGGTGCTGGACGTGCTCAAGGGCGCGATCGAGCTCGGCGTCAAGAACATCTCGCTGTACGCGTTCTCCACCGAGAACTGGAAGCGCTCGCCCGACGAGGTGAAGTTCCTGATGAACTTCAACCGGGACGTCATCCGCCGCCGCCGTGACGAGATGGACGCGATGGGCGTGCGGATCCGCTGGGCCGGCCGGATGCCCAAGCTGTGGAAGAGCGTCGTCCAGGAGCTCCAGGTCGCCGAGGAGCAGACCAAGGGCAACGACGCGGTGACGCTCTACATGTGCGTCAACTACGGCGGCCGGGCCGAACTCGCCGACGCCGCGCAGGCGATCGCGCTGGACGTGGCGGCCGGTCGGCTGGACCCGAAGAAGGTCAACGAGAAGACCATCGCCAAGTACATGTACCACCCGGACATGCCGGACGTGGACCTCTTCCTGCGCCCCAGCGGCGAGCAGCGCACCTCCAACTTCCTGCTCTGGCAGTCCGCGTACGCCGAGTTCGTGTTCCAGGACGTGCTCTGGCCGGACTTCGACCGCCGCGACCTGTGGCGCGCCTGCGAGCAGTTCGCGATGCGCGACCGCCGCTTCGGCGGGGCGATCCCGAACGAGGTCGCCGCGCCGCTGGAGCTGCCCACCCAGCGCTGACGCCGACCGGCGCGCGCATGCCGAAGGGCCCGCGGGAACGAACCGTTCCCGCGGGCCCTTCGGCCGTCGTCCGCGCGGGCTGCCCCCGTACGGACGGCCGTTCAGCCCTTCTTCGCGCAGTCCGCGCAGGTGCCGAAGATCTCCAGGGTGTGCGCGATGTCGCTGAACCCGTGCTCGGCGGCGACCGAGTTGGCCCAGCGCTCGACCGCGGGGCCCTCGACCTCGACGGTGGCGCCGCAGTGCCGGCAGACCAGGTGGTGGTGGTGCCCGCTGCTGCACCGGCGGTAGACGGCCTCGCCGTCGGCGGTGCGCAGCACGTCCACCTCACCGGCGTCGGCGAGCGACTGGAGGGTGCGGTAGACCGTGGTCAGACCGACGGAGTCCCCGCGGTGCTTGAGCAGGTCGTGGAGCTCCTGGGCGCTGCGGAAGTCCGCGATCTCGTCCAGGGCCGCCGAGACGGCGGCTCGCTGCCGGGTCGAGCGGGCGCGCGGCGACGGGCCTGCGGTGGTCACCGTGGGTCCTCCTGGGGTCGTGGGCGTCACGCACCTCATTGTGCCAGCCCGGCCCGCCGCTCCGGAGTGGTCGTGTCGGAGGAAGTCCTTCCCGGGTCCTGGCCGGGGATCCGGCCGGTGCCGCGGCCGGGGATCGGGTCGGGGAAGGCGTCGGTGATTCCGTCGGGGAAGGCGTCGGGGATTCGGTCCGGGAGCCGGACGTCGCAGACCTGGGGGGCCGGGTCGGCGTCGCCGCGGCGCCGGTGGCGGCGGCGGGCCAGCGGGGCGGCGATCGCGCTGAACACCGCGAACACCGCGATGGCGAGCAGCACGATGGCCGGGCCGGAGGGCACGTCGAGCTGGTAGGAGCCGGTGACGCCGGCCAGCGAGACCACCACGCCGAGCGCGATCGAGGCGGCCTGGGTGGCGGCGAAGGAGCGGGTCAACTGCTGGGCGGCGACCACCGGGACCACCATCAGCGCGCTGACCAGCAGCAGGCCGACCACCCGCATGGCGACCGTGACGGTGACCGCGGCCATCACCGCGAGCAGCAGGTTGAGGGTGCGCACCGGAACGCCGGTGACCCGGGCGAAGTCCTCGTCCTGGCAGATCGCGAAGAGCTGGCGGCGCAGGCCGACGGTGACCGCGATGACCACGGCCCCGAGCACCGCGATGGTGGCCAGGTCGGCGGGGGCGACGGTGAGGATCGAGCCCCACAGGTAGCTCTCCAGCGAGCCGGCCCCGGCCTGGGCGGACATCGAGACGAGCAGCTTGCCGCAGGCCATGCCGCCGTAGAAGAGCATCGCCAGGGCGATGTCGCCGCGCTGGTTGCCGCGCGAGCGGACCAGCTCCATGGTGACGGCGCCGAGCACGCAGACCAGCACGGCCATCCAGACCGGGCTGGTCTGGAAGATGAAGCCGAGGCCGACGCCGGTCATCGCGACGTGGCCCATGCCGTCGCCCATCAGCGCCTGGCGGCGTTGCACCAGGTAGATCCCGACGGCGGGGGCGGTGATCCCGACCAGTACGGCGGCCAGCAGGGCGCGCTGCATGAAGTCGTAGGAGAGCATCTCGGTCATGCGAGCAGCCTCGGCGGGGTGAGGTCGGCGTGCGGGTGGACGTGGTCGTGGCCGGGCAGCGCGTGCAGGCCGGTGTTGGGGACCGGCGGGCCGTCGTGCGCGACGCAGCCGTCCCGCAGCACCACGGCGCGGTCGATCAGCGGCTCCAGCGGCCCGAGTTCGTGCAGCACCAGGAGCACCGAGGCGCCGCGGCCGACCTCGGCGCGCAGGGTGTCGGCGAGCACCTGCTGGCTGGCGGCGTCGACGCCGGCCATCGGCTCGTCCATGATCAGCAGGTCGGGGGTGCCGACCAGGGCGCGGGCGATCAGGACCCGCTGCTGCTGGCCGCCGGAGAGGTCGGCGACGCCGTCCCCGGCCCGGTCCAGCATGCCGACGGCGGCCAGCGCGCCGTCCACCGCGGCGCGGTCCCGGCGGCGGAACGGCAGCAGCCGGTGCTGCGCCAGCCGCCCGGTGGAGACCACCTCGCGCACGGTGGCGGGGACGCCGGAGGCGGCGGTGGTGCGCTGCGGGACGTACCCGATCCGGTGCCAGGCGCGGAAGGAGCCGTACGGGGTGCCGAACAGCTCCAGGGTGCCCTGCTCCAGCGGCACGGAGCCGATCACGGCCTTGACGGTGGTCGACTTGCCGGAGCCGTTGGCGCCGAGCAGGGCGACGACCTCGCCGGGTCGGACGGTGAGGTCGACGCCGCGCAGCACCGGCCGGCCGCCGCGCGAGGCGACGGCGTCGAGGAGGCGGACGGCCGGGGGTATCGGGTGGGTCATGGTGGTGCGTCCCGTCAGCTCGCGGGGGTGGGGGCGGCGGTCGCCGTGGGCGCGCCGAGGGCGGCCCGGAGGTTGGCCAGGTTCTGCTTCATGACGGTCAGGTAGTCGTCCTTGGCGGCGCCGTTGGATGCATCAGTCTTGACGCCCTCCAGCGGGTCCAGCACGGCGGTCTTGAGGCCGAGGTCCTTGGCGACGGTGTCGGCGAGCTTGGGGCTGACCAGGGTCTCGAAGAAGATCGTGGTGACGCCGTTGTCCTTGGCGGCCTTCTGCACCTCGGCGAGGCGGGCCGGGGTGGGCTCGGACTCCGGGTCGACGCCGTTGATGGCGACCTGGGTGAGGCCGTAGTGGTCGGCGAGGTAGCCGAAGGCGGCGTGGCTGGTGACGAAGGTCTTGGTCTTGACGTCCTGCAGCCCGGTCCGGAACTCCTGGTCCAGGGCGGTGAGCCGGGTGACCAGGTCGTCGGTGTTCTTCCGGTAGTCGGCGGCGTGGGCGGGGTCGGCCTTGGCGAACTCGGCGCCGACGCTCTTGGCGATCGCGGCGTAGCGGCTCGGGTCGAGCCAGACGTGCGGGTCGCCGGCCGGGCCCTCGTGCTTGTGGCCGTCGCCCTCGGCGGTGCCCTCGTCGAGGTGGTGGTCGACCAGCGGGCTGGCGGCGGTGGCGTCGATCTTGTGCTTGCTGCCCGACTGGTCGACGGCCTGGTCGACGGTGGGCTGGAGGCCCTTGAGGTAGAGGATCGCGTCGGCCTTCTGGACGCCGGCGACCTGCTTGGCGGTGAGTTCCAGGTCGTGCGGCTCGACGCCGGGCGCGGTGAGGTCGGTGACCGAGACGTGCTCCTTGCCGATCTGCTGGGCCAGGAACTCCATCGGGTAGAAGGAGGCGACGACGTTCAGCTTGCCGTCCGTGCCCTGGGCGCTGCTGCTGCCGCCGCAGGCCGTGAGGGCCAGTGAGGAGGCGAGGGCGGCGACGGCGAGGGCGGCGGTCTTGCGGGTCCGGCGGCTGAGCAGTCCGATCATCATGACAATCATTCTCATCTCAAGTGGAAATGATTGTCAACTCACTCGGACGGGTGAACGACAGGTGGCCGTGGACGGGGGGAGCCGGACCATATCGATTTGAAACCCGTACCCGTCCGGCCGGTAACCTTGGGTATTCGGGTACGAGCAACCAGCCGTGCCCTGACCGTGCCGTACGTACTGAAGAGAGCACTGTGGCCGCCGACAAGATCGACACGATCGTCAGCCTGAGCAAGCGCCGAGGCTTCGTCTACCCCTGCAGCGAGATCTACGGCGGCACGCGTGCCGCCTGGGACTACGGGCCGCTGGGCGTCGAACTCAAGGAGAACATCAAGCGCCAGTGGTGGCGCACGATGGTCCAGGCCCGCGAGGACGTCGTCGGACTCGACTCGTCGGTGATCCTGGCCCGCGAGGTCTGGGAGGCCTCCGGCCACGTCGCCACCTTCAACGACCCGCTGACCGAGTGCCTCTCCTGCCACAAGCGCCACCGGGCCGACCACCTGGAGGAGAAGTACGAGGCCAAGCACGGCTTCCCGCCGCCGAACGGCCTCAAGGACGTCAACTGCCCCGACTGCGGTACCAAGGGCCAGTTCACCGAGCCCAAGGACTTCTCGGGCATGCTGAAGACCCACCTCGGCGTCACCGAGGAGGCGAGCGGCCTGGCGTTCCTGCGCCCCGAGACCGCCCAGGGCATCTTCACCAACTTCAGTTCCGTCCAGACCACGTCGCGCAAGAAGCCGCCGTTCGGCATCGCCCAGACCGGCAAGAGCTTCCGCAACGAGATCACCCCCGGCAACTTCATCTTCCGCACCCGCGAGTTCGAGCAGATGGAGATGGAGTTCTTCGTCAAGCCGGGCGACGACGAGCAGTGGCACGAGTACTGGCTCCAGCAGCGCTGGGACTGGTACGTCGACCTCGGCATGCGCACCGAGAACATGCGCT
Source organism: Kitasatospora sp. NPDC059160 (assembly GCF_042755465.1). Classification (NCBI taxonomy): domain Bacteria; kingdom Bacillati; phylum Actinomycetota; class Actinomycetes; order Kitasatosporales; family Streptomycetaceae; genus Kitasatospora; species Kitasatospora sp. NPDC059160. The sequence continues at coordinate 47,004 of NZ_JBHZCN010000035.1, forward strand.
TCTTCGAGCACCCGAAGGAGAAGCTCTCCCACTACGCCAAGCGCACCGTGGACATCGAGTACCGCTTCAACTTCGGCGGCTCCGAGTTCTCCGAGCTGGAGGGCGTCGCCAACCGCACGGACTACGACCTGCGGGTGCACAGCGAGGCCTCCGGCAAGGACCTCCGGTACTTCGACCAGGAGAGCGGCGAGCGGTACTTCCCGTACGTCATCGAGCCGGCGGCCGGCCTCAACCGCGCCATGCTGGCCTTCCTGATCGACGCCTACTTCGAGGACGAGGCGCCGAACGCCAAGGGCGTCATGGAGAAGCGCGTCGGCATGCGGCTCGACCCGCGCCTGGCCCCGGTCAAGGTCGCCGTGCTGCCGCTGTCGCGCAACGCCGAGCTCTCCCCGAAGGCCCGCGGCCTGGCCGCCGACCTGCGCACCGCGTGGAACGTCGAGTTCGACGACGCGGGCGCGATCGGCAAGCGCTACCGCCGCCAGGACGAGATCGGCACGCCGTTCTGCGTCACGGTCGACTTCGACACCCTCGAGGACAACGCGGTGACCGTGCGCGACCGCGACACCATGTCGCAGGAGCGCGTGTCGCTCGACCAGGTGAAGGGCTACCTGGCGGCGCGGCTGATCGGCTGCTGAGTCCGGTCCTTCGGTAGTCCGGTACTGCGGTAGTCCGGTACTGCGGTACTTCGGGGAGCCCCCGGCCGTCCTCCTTCGTGGAGGCGGGCCGGGGGCTCCCTGCGTTCCTGTCGTTCCGGGGGCGGGGGGCTACCGCCGGCCCCAGCGGGAGCGGGGGGCGGCCGGCGGGGCGGTCGGCAGGCCGGCCGTGCGCAGGGCGGCCAGGGTGGTGCGGTGGCGGGTGCCGTCGGCGAGCAGTGCGGCCAGCAGTTGCCCGTAGAGGTCCCGGTGGTTCTCCAACGCGGCGGCCAGGCGCACCAGTTCGACCGGCGGGCGCAGGGCCGCCAGCTCGTGCAGCAGGAGGGTGGCGAGCGCGGGCGGCAGCTCGGTCGCGAGTCCGGCCAGGTCCGCGGTCGGGCGGCCGGCCGCCTGGCGCAGCAGCGTGCGGACGTCGGCGGGGCGGCCGTGCTGCTGGAGGCCGGCGGCCAGCGAGGTCAGCTCCGGGGTCGGTGCCGAGCCCCACTCCCAGAGCAGCGTGGCGCTGTCGGCGTGCTGCCCGGCCCGCTCCAGCGCGGCGAGCAGGGCCGGGACCGCGGCGGCCGGGTAGGCCCGGAAGGCGTGGAACAGTTCGGCGGCCTCCTCGGCCAGGCCCAGCTCCCGCAGCTCCGCCAGCACCGTGACGGCGTGCTCGGGGGCGCCCCGGGCGGCCGTCCGGGCCAGTTGGAGCGAGGCGCCGGTCGGGCCGCGCCGGGAGAGCATCCCGACCAGCAGGGCGGCGTCGGCGGGGGCGAGGTGGGCGGCGGCCCGGTCCAGCAGCTCCCCGGCCTCGGGGAGGGCGCCGCTGCGGTGGAGTCCGGTGATCCGCTCGGTGAGGGCGCCGAGGTCGGGGCGGACGGGTGGAGCGGGAGACGGCGCCGCTGCGGGGGGCGGGGCCGTCGCCGGGATCGGGGCCGGGGGTGGGGTCGGCGCCGGTGGCGGGGGCGGTGGGGGCTGGTGAGGAGAGAGGGGCGGGTGATCCGCCTGCTCCGGGGCGGGTCGGGGGTGCGGCCGCTGTCTGAGGTGGATCTCCAATTCCCTTAACTGATCGCTCAGTTGCAGGCAGCGCGCACCCAGGCCCTCGCGCAGGGTGCGGGCCTGGGCGAGCTGCCGCAGCAGGTCGTCGTCCGGGCGCCGGCGGCCCGGGGCCGCCCGTATCGCCTCGTTCAGCCGGCGTTCGCGTTGGCCCGCGTAACGGCTCGCGCGGAGCAACTCGTCCAGTTCCGACCGGAGTTCGGCGGCCCGTTGCTCGCCCTCCGGTTGCTGGCCTGCGGATTCTTCCGTCGACCGCATGCGCATGATCGCCCCAACCTGTCCATCTGTACCCTGACTGCGGGACATCCTGGCGTCGGAATGTGGCGATGGAGTTACGAGAGCGCGACCAGTCGTGCCCGAGTGGTGTCAAGGAGCGCGCAGAGGGCGGCCGTTGCGAGAAGTGCGCCGGTCGCGCTCCGCGGCGGGGCCGCCCCGTCCGGCCGGGGAGCGACCGGCCTCATCCGGCCAGTCGCGCCCGCGCCTCCATCAGTGCGAACCCGAGCAGGTTCAACCCCCGCCACTCCAGCGGGCGTTCGGCCCGGATGTCGTCCGCGCCGAGGCCGATGCCCCAGATCCGGTCCACCGGGCTGGCCTCGACCAGGACGCGGCCGCCCGTGCCGAGCAGGTACTCCCGCAGGGCCTCGTCCTGGCCGAACTTCGCGACGTTCCCCTCGACCACCAGGTCGAACCGGCCCGCCGTCCAGGTCTCGTCGTCGAAGTCCCGGACCAGCCGGCCCAGCTTCTTCGCCTCGGCGGGCGTCCGGGCCGCCAGCACCTGCTGCTCGATCGCCCGGTCGCCGAACATCCGGGCCTTGCCGGCCATCATCCAGTGCTCGGCGGAGGCGTACGCCACTCCGTCGACGGTGAACTGCCCGGGCCACCACTGGCTCAGGCACTCCTGTCGCGTTCCGCCGCCCTTGCGGGCGGTGTGCCCCCAGAACATCACCCATTTCGGCCGCGCCCCGGTGGCCATCAGGCCCGCCAACTGCTCGCGGCTGCGGACGTCGGCGAAGTCTCCGGCCTGCTGCTTGCTCATAATCGTCATTCTGACACGAAGGGTCGGGCGCCCGCCATCCGTTTGACGGCGGGCTCCGTCGGAGGGCCGGCCCTCCCGGGGGTCAGTCCCGTTCGGCGGCGGCGACCAGCTCCAGGAAGCGCAGCCCGAGTCCGGTGACCTCCTGCGCCGTCCAGTCCTGGGCCGAGCCCGCCAGTCGGACCTCGGCCATGGCGAGGCCTGGGGCGGCGTCGGTCCAGTCCAGGAACCAGGTCCCCTCCCGCTCGGCGAGGGCGAGGGTGGCGGCGTTCAGGACGCGCGCCGGGTGGGGGAGCCAGAGCTGGAAGTCGTGGGTGGGCGGCGCCTCCGGGAGGATCCGCGCCCCGGGAAGGGCGGCCAGGGCGGGGACGAGGGTCGCCGCGTGGCGGGTGTAGCCGGGGATCCGGGGGAGCTCGGTGTCCAGGCCGGCGAGCGCGGCGAGGGCGGCCGGCCACTGCTGGTAGAGCTGGCCGCCGTAACGGTGGCGCCAGGTGCGGGCGTAGGCGGTGAAGGCCTTGTCCCCGGCGAGGGCGGCCCCGCTGATGCCGCCGAGGTCCTTGTAGTAGGAGACGTAGACGCTGTCGGCCAGGGCGGCGATCTCGTCCAGCGGCCGGCCGAAGTGGGTCGTGGTGTTCCAGAGGCGGGCGCCGTCGAAGTGCACCCGGGCACCGGCCTCGCGGGCGGCGGCGACCAGTTCGGTGAGCTCGTCCCAGCTGGGCAGGAGGAAGCCCGGGTCGCGGAGTGGGAGTTCCACCACCAGGGTGCCGAACGGTTCGCCGAGACCGCGCAGGTCGTCGGCGGTCGGCTGCCGCGCCTCGGTGGTGGGCCAGAGGCTGCGCAGGCCGGTGAGCTGGATGTGGGCGTGGCGTTCGTGCCGTTCGAGGTGGCTCTGCGGGTGGAGCGCGACGGCCGGGTTGCCGGTCCGCTCGGCGTGGTGGCGCAGGGCGACCTGCTGGGCCATCGTCCCGCTGGGGAAGAACACCGCGTCCTCGGTGCCGAGGAGCTCGGCGGTGCGCTCCTCCAGCTCCCCGACCGGCCCGCCGTTCCCGTAGATGTCGGGGTGGGCGTCCGGCTCGACCGCCTCGGCGAGCGCGGTGAGGCGCTCGCGCATGGTCAGCGGGCGGGCGCCGGAGAGGAAGCGGGTGCAGGCCCGGCGGGCGGCGCGCAGGCGGGCCGGGTCGATCTGGTCATCGGTCATCCGGCGATTGTCGGAGCGGCGGCGCCGCCGGGCCAACTGCTTTTCTCGGCACTCAGGCCTTTTCTGCCCCGGGCGGGTCGAAGGAGCGGAAGAGGGACAGGTCGGGGGCCTGGCGCCGGATCGCCGCCCACCGCTCCCGGAAGGCGTGGCGCAGTCGTGCGGGCGGCCAGGGGGCGGGCCGCAGTTCGGGCGGCAGCAGTGGGTCGTGCTCCAGTGCCCGGCTGAACGCGTCGGCCAACCCCAGGGCGGAGGCGACGAGTGCGGTGGAGCCGTGGTCGGTGCCGACCGGTTCCGCGGCGAGCGCCTCGGCGAGCGGCCGGTAGGCGGCGAGGGTGTCGGCCGCGGGCCACAGGCGCTCCGCGACGGAGGCCGGGTCGGTGAACCCGGGGCCGGTCAGCCGGGTGGCCTCCGCCGTGACCAGGTAGCTGCCGACGGTGGACTCCGAGGTCTCGCCGACGAGTTCGGCCAGCAGGTCGTGCGGGCTGAGGTAGGCGCCGGGGGCGAGCGGGGCGGCGCCGAGGCGGGTCAGCGCGGTGCGGAGGGCGTCGCGTTCGGGGCGGCGCTGTTCCGGTACGGAGAAGGTGTGGAGCCGCCAGAGCCCGTCCCAGGGGGCGAGTCCGGCGTCCTGGGCGTAGGCGAGGCGGACGAGGCGGACGTCCGTGTCGGAGCGGAGCCGGCCCGCGTCGGTCAGCAGGAGGCGGCCCTTGCGGCCGCGGCCCTCCTGCCGGAGGACGCCCGCGGCCTCCAGCCGGCGGATCGCCAGCCGGACCGGCTGGTCGGCGAGTCCGGCCGCGGCGGCGAGGTCGTAGACGTAGGCGAGGGAAGCGGTGCCCTGCGGGTCGAAGCAGGCCTCGACGACCGTCCGCGGCGCGGCCTGGTACTCGGACAAGGGGAGACCTCGGTTCTCGATCGCGCCCCGGCTCCGGCGCCGCCCCCAGGGTAACCGCGGCGGGAGGAGCGACGCGGGTCACCGGAGCAGGGCGGCGCCGGACTGTCGCACCGGGCCGCGAGGATCCGCCGACCCCCCTACGCGGGGGCGCCGAAGCGGGCGAGGTAGTGCCACACCCTCTTGAGGTCCTGGGGGTCGTGGCGGCCGGTCGCGGCGGCGGCGCCGATGATCCGGGGGTCGAGGGCGCCGTCCTCGGCGATCCGGGCGCCGAGGTCGACGAACTCCCGGCCGCGGTAGTCGGGGTGGCGGCGGAGCTCCTCGACGGTGAGCCGGAAGCCGGGGTGCCACTCCAGCGGGCAGGGGAGGCGGCGGGCGGCGTCCTCGACCGGGGTGTTCCGGTAGCAGGGGTCCAGCACCAGGGCCTCGACGTCCACGGCCAGCCGGACCGGGCCGTGGACGTGCGCCTCGATGCAGTCGTCGAGGGCGTCCCGGTCGTCGGCCAGGGCGAGCGGGATGAGCCCCATGTGGGCCGCGGTGCCGAAGTCCGTGGGCTCCAGGAAGCTGTCCGGGTAGCAGAAGGTGGTGCGCTCCAGGGCGGGGGCGGTGAGCCGGAAGTGCGCGGACCCGAAGCGGGGTGCGGCGCCGACGGGATTGCGGCGGTGGTCGAGGGCACCGTAGACGGGGCGTTCGCCGGGGGCCGCGTCGTCGTAGGCGCCGTTGAAGATCCGGCTCTCCCAGCGCCAGCGGTCCCCGCCCGGGTGGGCGGTCAGGCCGCCGTTGCTGGTGCCGGTGGCGAACTGGGAGAGGTAGACGCCGTCCTCGGCCAGGGCGTCGAGGACGGCCCGGCCGCGGGAGACCCGGTCCGGGTGGAAGTTGAGGGTCACCCGCAGGGCCGGGTCGACCGGCGGGCCGGCGGCGAGCGAGGCCACGTGGTCGAGGGCCCGGACCTGCGGGGTCGGGGCGGCGTCGGAGCTCATGCCGGGTAGTGTCGCGCGGCCGGGCCGGTGGGTGCACCCGGGTTTCCGCCCGGCGCCGTACCGCCGCGTCCGCCCTGGCGTCGCCCCGTCAGACGTAGTGCGTCTGGAGGTCGTCGGGGAACAGGCCGTTGCCGTGGTGGGTGGCCCAGGTGGAGTGGGTGGTGCGGATCCGGGCGGCCTGGGAGGTCCGCCGCCGCTCGATCAGCAGGCCCTCCGTGCCGTCCGCCCACCGTCGGTGGGCCCGGTCGCGACGGGCCAGGAACAGGGTGGTGCCGACGACGACGGCCGCCAGGGCGGCCAGGAACGCGAGAACGAAGCTCATGAGCTCCCCCTTCCTTCGGACTCGATCACTGTGCGAACCAAGTATCGCGGACCGGGGTGCCCGTCCGCCATAGCTGAAGTAGCTTGGGGCGCATGGCAGATGATGGCGCAGGACGTCCCCCGCGGCCGGTCCGTCGGTCACTCCGCGGGCCTCGCGGAACGCCGTACCGGCCCTGATGTTCTCGCAGGGCGTCAGCGTGGCGGGCACCCAGGTCACGGCGCTGGCCCTGCCCGCGCTGGCGATCCTGCTGCTGGACGCCGGGCCGCTGGCGGCCTCGCTGCTGTTCGCCCTGGAGTACGGGGTGCAGGGGCTGACCGGCCCGTTCGCCGGGGTGCTGGTGGACCGGGTCGCCTCCCGGCGGCGGCTGCTGGTCGCGGTGGACCTCGCCCAGCTGCTGCTGATCGCCACCGTCCCGCTGGCGCACGCCGCCGGTGCGCTGACGCTGGCCCACCTCTGCGCGGTCGCGGCGGTCTCCGGGGCGCTGGGCGGGATCTCCGCCATCGCGGTGCCGACCGTGGTGGCGGACTTCGTGCCGAAGGACGGCCTGGTGGCGGTCAACGCCAAGCTGGCCGGGGCCCGTTCGGTCGGCCAGATCGCCGGGCCGGGGCTGGCCGCCGCGCTGGTGCAGGCGGTCGGGGCGGCCACCGCGATGGTCGCGGACGCGGTCAGTTACGGGTTGTCCGCCCTCGCCATGAGCCTGCCCCGGCTCCGCCGGGACGAGGAGCCGCCGCAGGCCGCCGCCCGGCCGGGGGTCGCGGCCTCGCTGCGGGAGGGCGTCGACGTCCTGCGCGGCCGGCCGCTGCTGGCCCGGCTGGCCGTCGCCGCGGCGGCGCTCAACCTGGGCGGGGCCGGGCTGGCCGGGCTGTTCGCCTACTTCGCCTACCAGGTCGTGGACCTGAGCCCCGGGGAGCTCGGTCTGACCCAGGCCGTCTACAGCATCGCCGCGGTGACGGCGGTGCTCACCGCGAAGCGGGTGATCCGGCGGGTCGGGCTGACCAGGGTGATCCCGCTCTTCGGCCCGCTGGCCGCGGCCGCCCTGTTCCTGATCCCGCTGGCCTCGCTCGGGGCGGCCCTTCCGGTGCTGGTCGTCTACCAGGCGGTGTTCGGCTTCTGCGCGACGGTCTGGGGCGTCAGTTGGGTGACCCTGCAGCAACAGCTGTCCCCGCCGGAGCAGTTGGGGCGGGTGCTCGGCCTGTCCCGCTCGATCGGCCAACTCGTCATGCCGGTGGGCGCGTTGCTGGGCGGCACGCTGGCCGGTGCGGTCGGCGTCACCGGGGCGCTGGCCGTCTTCGCCGCGATCGCCGTGGCCGGCATCCTCGCGGTGGTCGGCACCCGGCCCCAGGCCGTCCTCCCGGAGGGGAGCCGGGCCTGACCGGCACCCGCCAGGGCGGACGGCAGTAGCCTGCGGGCATGTCCGCCTCCCCCGCACCGAGCCTCCCCACCCGCATCGACGGCGACCCGGACCGGGTCGCGCTGGTCGTCCCGGGCGTCGGCTACTCGCCCGCCCGTCCACTGCTGCACTTCGCCTCCTCGGTCCTGGCCCGGCACGGCTGGACGGTCCAGGAGCTGTGGTGGTGGATCCCAGAGGCGTTCGCCGAGTTCACGACGGAGCAGCGGATCGCCTGGGTCGAGCGGCAGGTCGGCGCGGCCGTCGACGCGGAGGGCGGTGCCTGCCGCCTGCTGGTCGGCAAGTCGCTGGGCTCCCTGGCCGCCGGCCTCGCCGCGGACCGCGCCCTCCCGGCCGCCTGGCTCACCCCGGTGCTCACCCTCGACCACGTGGCCCACGCCCTCGGCCGGGCCACCGCGCCGACCCTCCTGATCGGCGGCAGCGCCGACAGGCTGTGGGACCGGAGCGTCGCCGACGCCACCGGCCACCAGGTCCTGGAACTCCCCGCCGCCGACCACGGCCTCGAACTCCCGGACGACCCGACCGGATCCATCGACCTGCTCCGCACCGCCGTCGCCCGCCTGGACACCTTCATCGGCGGACTGCCCCCGGGTGGGGGGACGGCCGCCTAGGCAGGGGCGCCGCCGGTGGCCCGGGGGATCGGAGCGGGCAGGAGCCGAGGCCGATCAGCGACCTCCCTCGTCGCGCATCCCGTGGAGGGCCTCGGTGGCCGACGGGAGTCGGACGGCGATCGAGGGCGGGATCCAGTCGGCCACTGGTGCAGTCGCGTACGAGGTCCTCCAGCACCCGCTGCTCCGGGGCCGGCGGTGTGAGTACGGCGATCAGCCGTCCCTCGCGGGTGATTCCGATCAACTCCCCGGCCGCCACCCGGTCGAGCAGTCCTGATCTCTGGCCCGGGGCGGCCGGTTCACCCGGACGGGCGTCACCCCTTGCCCGGGAACCCGTGGCGGCGGGCGGCCGCCGTGACGGCCAGGGCGAGGGCCAGCAGGGCGAGGGCCGACCAGGGGAGGGAGCGCGGTCCGGCGTGGTCGAGGAGGAGGCCGCCGGCCGACGCGGCGGCGGCGATGCCGAGGTTCCAGCAGGTGACCAGCAGGGACTGGGCGAGGTCGGCGGCCGTGTCGGCGGCGTCGGCGACGGCGGTCTGCAGCAGGGTGGCGACGCCGCCGAAGCCGAGGCCCCAGATCGCGGCGGCGGCGTGGACGGGCCAGGGGGACGAGCCGAGCAGGGCGCCGGCGAGGGTCAGGGTCGCGGCGCCGACGAGGAGGCAGGCGGTGAGGGTCAGGGTGCGCAGGTGCCGGTCGATCAGGGCTCCGGTGGCGGCGATGCTCACCAGCGAGGCCAGGCCGAGGACGAGCAGCACGGTGTCGGTCCGTCCGCCGAGGTGCAGCGGTTCGAGCAGGGCCGCGACGTAGGTGTAGAGGACGTTGTGGGCGAGTACGAAGGTCGCCGTGACGGCCAGGACGGCCGCCACGCCGGGGATCCGCACCACCTGCCGGAGCGGCAGCCGGTCGTGTTCGGCCCGGCCGGGGACCGGGGGGACGGCTGCGGCGATCCAGCCGACGAGGGCGAGCGCGAGGACGCTCATCAGCCCGAAGGCGACCCGCCACCCGGCGGCCCCGGCGAGCAGGGTGCCGGCCGGGACCCCGACGGACAGGGCGACCGTGGCGCCGCCCATCGCGACGGCCATGGCCCGTCCGCGTTGTTCGGGCGCGACGATGCTGCGGGCGTACCCGGCCAGCAGGGCCCACAGCATTCCGGCGACCAGGCCCGCCGCGAAGCGGGCCGCCATGGTGAGCGGGTAGTCGCCGGAGACGGCGGTGACGGCGTTGGCGAGGGTGAAGCCGCCGACGGCGAGGAGCAACAGCCGCTTGCGCGGCCAGCCGGCGGTGGCGGCGGTCAGCGGGATGGCGGCCGCGATGGAGCCGACCGCGTAGAGGGTGACGGACTGTCCGGCGCCGGACTGGCTGACGCCGAGGTCCCTGCTCATCGCGGGCAGGACGCCGGCGGGCAGCGCCTCGGTCATCAGGGTGATGAACCCGCCGGTGCTCAGGGCGAGCAGCGCCGGCCAGGGCAGTCCGGCCGGTGGCGCCCCTCTCGCCGGGCCGAGCGGAAGCCCCGGGTCGGGCGAGGGGGTCGAGGCGGCGCCTCCGGCCGTGGCCGGGGTCGTCATCGGGCAGGAGGGGGAGGGGAGTTCGTGGGTCGGCATGTGACCGATCGTCTATCGTTGACACGGATGTCAAGGTCCAGCCGGAACGGCCCGGCCCCGACGTGAGGGTGGTCACATGCGGATCGGCGAACTGGCCCGGCGGACGGAGACCTCGCCGCGCCTGCTGCGCTACTACGAGAAGCAGGGCCTGATCTTCCCGCGCCGAGAGGCGAACGGGTACCGGGACTACGACGAGTACCTGGTCGACCGGGTGATCCAGATCCGCGGACTGCTGGACGCGGGGCTGCCGACCCGGATCATCAAGCAGATCCTGCCCTGCCTGGACGCCCCGCGGAAGATCCACTTCGCGGACGCCACCCCGGAGATGCTCGACACCCTGGAGTCCGAGACCGAGCGGATGACCCGCCGCATCCACTGCCTGACCCGCAACCGCGACGCCATCCAGGAGTACCTGTCCGTGGTCAGGGAACTCGCCTGACCGTACGGGCGGTCGCGGCAGCGCGACGGCCCCGCGACCGCAGCGCGACGGCCCCGCGACCGGCGGGAACCGGTCGCGGGGCCGTTCGTCGTCGCCCGGGCCCGTGGGCCCGCGGGGCTCAGCCGATGGAGCGGGGCAGCCGGGTGGTCAGGTACAGCACGGTGAAGGAGCCCAGCAGCTGGACGCCGAGGCACAGGGCGAGCGCGCGGCCCATGCCGAGGCTGGGGGAGAGGGACAGGTAGAGGGTGCCCAGGGTGGCCACGCCGAGGGCGAGGCTGGACTGCTGGCCGGTGGCGAGGACGCCGCTGCCGACGCCGGCCCGGGCGGCGGGCACCTTGGCGAGCACGACCCGGAACAGCGGGGTGCCGATCAGGCCCTGCCCGATGCCCGCGAGGGCGACGCCGGGGGCCATCCGCAGCGGGGAGAAGTGGTCCGCGTCGGCGAGGACGGTCAGCGCGATGGTGATGAGGCCGAGGGCCTGGACGACGGCACCGGCGCTGAGCACCCGGCTGCCCCAGCGGCCGATCAGCCGCGGGCCGGAGAGCGAGGCGGTGAAGTAGCCGACGGCCATCGGGACGAGCGCCCAGCCGGCGGCGACCACGCCGAGCCGCAGGCCCTGCTGGAGGGCGACGGCGATGACGAACATGAAGCCGCCGAAGCCGGCGAAGTAGGGCAGCGCGATGCCGAGGCCGCGCCGCATCTCGGGGATCCGCAGCAGGCTGGGCGGCACCAGCGGGGTGGCGCCGCGCCGCTCCGCGCGGCTCTCGACCAGGGCGAAGGCGGTGGCGAACACCGGGAACAGGGCGAGCAGCACCCAGGACCAGAGCGGCCAGCCGGCCGCGCGGCCCTCCATCAGCGGGACGAGCAGGGAGAGCAGGGAGGCGGTGAGCAGCACGGTGCCGGGTACGTCGACGGCGGCGGCCCGGGTGGCCCGGCTCTCCGGCACGTACCGGACGGCGAGGAGGACGGCGAGCAGCGCGAACGGGACGTTCAGCAGGAAGACCGAGCGCCAGCCGGTGCCGAAGAGGTCGGCGGCGACGAGCATCCCGCCGAGCACCTGGCCGATCACCACGGAGATGCCGCCGACCGCGCCGTAGACGCTGAGCGCGCGGCCGCGCCGGGCGCCGTCGGTGGCGGCGGTGATGGTGCCGAGCACCTGCGGGATCAGCAGCGCGGCCGAGGCGCCCTGGGCGGCCCGGGCGCCGACCAGGGACCACGCGTCGGGGGCGAGGCCGCAGGCCAGTGAGGTGACGGCGAAGGCGGTGGCCCCGGCGACGAAGAGCCGGCGGCGGCCGAAGGTGTCGCCGAGCCGCCCGCCGAGGACGAGCAGGACGGCGAAGGCGATGCCGTAGCCGGCGGCGACGAGTTCCAGCACCGCCGGTCCGGCGGCCAGGTCCTGGTCGATGGTGGGCAGGGCGACGTTCACGATGAAGAAGTCGAGCATCGGCAGGAAGGCCCCGAGCAGGACGGTGACCAGCCCGGCGGTGCCGAGGGCGGGGGTGTGCGGGGCGGTGGTGCTCGGGGCGGTGGTGCTCGGGGCGGTGGTGCGGGCGGTGCTGGGCGGGGCCGGGGCGACGGCGAGTCGTTGAGTCACGGGTCATACGATCCGCCGGTTCCCAGCCTGGTACCAGAGTGTGGTTATCCAGGTATGAGAAGTACCTGGCAACAGGCTGCGGCGTGCCGCATGCTGGGGAGCATGAGCCTGATGACCCCGGCCGCGCAAGCCCGCCCCGGCACCGCCGCGCCGCACCGCGCCACACCCGGCGAAGCCCGCCGGCACGACCTGGCGGCGTTCCTGCGCAGCCGCCGGGAGCGGATCGCGCCCGAGCAGGTGGGCCTGCCGCTGACCGGCCGCCGCCGCACCCCGGGGCTGCGCCGGGAGGAGGTGGCGCAGCTGGCCGCGGTGGGGGTGACCTGGTACACGTGGTTGGAGCAGGGGCGGGACATCCAGGTGTCCGCCCAGGTACTGGACGCGGTGGCGCGGGCGCTGCTGCTGGACCCGAGCGAGCGGGCGCACCTGTTCACCCTGGCCGGTGCGGACGATCCGGCGCCGGTGAAGGAGTGCCCCTCGGTGACGCCGAGCGTGCGGCTGGTGCTGGACCAGCTGGCGCCGTACCCGGCCGCCGCGGTCAACTCCCGCTACGACATCCTGGCGCACAACGTGCCGTACACCGCCATCGTCGGCGACCTCGGGGAGCTGCCCCCGGAGGAGCGGAACCTGATGTGGCTGGCGTTCACCCCCTCCCGCTTCCGCGACGTGCTGATCGACTACCGGACGGAGCGCCTCGGCATGGTGGCCCGGTTCCGCGCCGCGATGGCCGACCACTCCGCCGAGCCCGCCTGGAAGGCGCTGCTGGCCCGGCTGCGCAAGGCCTCGCCGGACTTCGAGGAGGAGTGGCAGCGGCACGAGGTGATGCGGCCGCGCAACGGGATCAAGCGCTTCCAGGTGCCGGGCGTGGGCCTGCTGCGCTGCGAGTACACCAACTTCTGGCTCGGCCCCCGGCTCGGGACGCGGCTGATCAGCTACACCCCGCTGGACGAGGAGACCCGCCTCCTGATGGACCGGCTGCCGACACGGCGCTAGGGCCTGTCCGGCGGATCTTGGCAGATCAGCGCGCGGCGTTGGGCGCCCGGCTGGGCGTGCGCCCGAGTCGGCCTCGTACTGGACGTACTTGGGCGATTCGGGCGTGCGTCCAGGCGGGATGCCCGGCGTCGCGCGCCTGGCAAGATCCGCCGGACAGGCCCTAGCCGCGTACCGCCGCGCCACGTACGATCCCGCGCCCGGCCGCCCCGGGTATCGCCTCGCGCCCGAGCAGCAGGCACACCGCCGCCAGCGGCAGTTCGACGCAGCAGGCCATCACCAGCGCGGCGAGCACCGCGTGCCCCGGCCCGGCGCAGGCGATGTCGGCCAGGGCGTCCCCGGCGAGCAGCAGCGCCACCACCGCGCCCGCCCACAGGGCGGCGGGGCTGCGCCGGCGCAGCAGCGCGTCCAGCGAGAGCAGCGCGGCGAACTCCGCGAGGTCCAGCACCACCCACGGGGTCTCGTGGTTGACGGCCAGGACCATCAGCCAGGGCAGCAGCCCGAAGGCGGCCAGTCGCGGCAGCCGCTGGAACCGCTCCGGCAGCACGTACGCCGGAGTGCCCGGGAGGACGAGGGCGATACTCATGCGCCGACCTCGCTCCGCACGCGCTGCAGGGGGAGCCGCTCGACGGGCCCGCCCGCCGGGTGCCCGACGAGCACCGCATCGAACGGGCCCTCGGCCAGGGCGAGCCAGAACTGCCCGGCCACCGTGACCACTTCGCCCGCCGCCGCCCGGACGGTGCCGAACAGCCGCCGCCCGCCGGTGAACACCACCGAGGGCACCCGGCCGTCGGCGGGCAGCCGCCCCCAGGCGAGCACGTGCGAGCCCCGACCGGCGGACGGGCTGCGCCGCGCGCCGCGGACGAGCCGCGGGGCGAGCCGGGCGGCGACCAGGACGTCGGCCAGCTCGCCGTGCTGGTACAGCTCCAGCGCGGCCCGGCCGCGGCCGGACCCGACGCTGCGGACCGACCAGGGCCCGGCCCCGGCGGGCAGCGTCCCCTCCGGCCCCGGCGCCGGGCGGAGCGCGCCCCCGGGAACACCCCCGTGGTTCCCGGGGACGGGCCGCCCGTGCGGCGGGGTGGCGGAGTGCGATGCGGTGCTCGTCATGTCCCCAAGCCTCTCGTCGCGAGGGGGGTCCTGTCGGTGGTGCCCCACACCGAATCGGGGGTGTATCTAGCTACACCCCCGGCGGGGACCCCCCTTCATGGCGGCCGTTGATCACCGGGCCCTACGCTGTCCGGCATGCCCTCCACCACGTTGCGCCGAGCGCTCGTCAGGAGCCTTCGGCGACCACCGTGGTCGGCCGGGACCTGGCGGGACGCCCGCTTCATCGCCGCCGGAATACCCGTGGCCGTGCCGGTCTGGCTGGCGCTGACCGAGTCCAGCCTGCTCTTCCCGGTCCTCGGGGCCGTGCTGGTCTGCTCGCGCTGGCTCACCGCCCTCCAGCGCGGACGGCTGCGCGCCCTCCGCGGCGTGGAGGTGCCGCCGCCCGGCGCGCCCGCGGGCCGGCGGCTGGCCCGGCTGCGGATCGGTCTCACCTGGCGCCAGGTCGGCTACCACCTGCTGATCGGCCCGGTGCTGGCGCTCTGCGCGCTGGCCGCCGTCTACCTCTGGGGCATCGCCCTGGTGCTGACCACCCTGTACGCCTGGGTGTGGCTGCTGCCGCCCGAGGCGGGGCTGCGCGGTGAGCTGGCCGGTCTGGACGTGGCGCTCACGGTGTTCGGGGTGCTGCTGCTGGCGGCGGCGCCCTGGGCGACGGCGCTGGCCGCCCGGCTGGAGGTCCGCGCGGCGCAGCTCCTGCTCGGGCCCAACCGGGCGGAGCAGCTGGAGCAGCGGGTCGAGGAGATCGCCGAGTCCCGGGCCGGCCTGGTGGACGCGGTGGACGCCGAGCGCCGCCGGATCGAGCGGGACCTGCACGACGGCGCCCAGCAGCGCCTCACCTCCCTCGCGATGAACCTGGGCCTGGCCCGGCGCACCCTCAAGGAGTGCCCGCCCGACGCCATGCAGGTGATCGTCGCGGCGCACGAGGAGGCGCAGGCGGCCATCGACGAGCTGCGCGACCTGGTCCGCGGCCTGCACCCGGCGGTCCTGGAGGACCGCGGGCTGGACGCGGCGCTGTCCGGCGTCGCCGCCCGGGCCCCGCTGCCGGTGCGGCTGGACGTCGAGCTGTCCGAGCGGATCGCCCCGACCGTCGAGGCGGTCGCCTACTTCACCGTCTCCGAGGCGCTCACCAACGTGGCCAAGCACGCCCGGGCCGAGCGGGCCGACGTCTCGGTGCGGACGATCGGCGGCCGGCTGCGCCTGGTCGTCAGCGACGACGGCGTGGGCGGCGCGGACGCCTCGCGCGGCACCGGGCTCACCGGTCTGCGCCAGCGCGCCGCCTCGGTCGACGGGACGCTGTCCGTTCTCAGCCCCCTCGGGGGCCCCACCACCATCACCGTGGAGTTGCCGTGCGTGCTGTGATCGCCGAGGACTCGGTCCTGCTGAGGGTCGGCCTGGTCAAGGTCCTGGAGGCGGTGGGCTTCGAGGTGGTGGCCGCCGTCGGGGACGCCGTCGAACTGCTGGCCGCCGTCGAGGAGCACCGCCCGGGCGTGGTGGTCGCGGACGTCCGGATGCCCCCGGGCTTCACCGACGAGGGCGTCAAGGCGGCGATGGTGATCCGGCAGCAGTGGCCGGACACCGCCGTGCTGCTGCTCTCCCAGTACGTGGAGGAGCGGTACGCCGCGGATCTGCTGTCGACCAACACCAGCGGCGTCGGCTACCTGCTCAAGCAGCGGGTGGCCAACGTGGACGACTTCGTGGACGCGCTCCAGCGGGTCGCCGAGGGCGGCACCGCGCTGGACCCGGAGGTGGTGGCCCAGCTGCTGGTGCGCCGCCACCGGGACCCGTTGGAGAAGCTGACCCCGCGCGAGCGGGACGTGCTCTCGCTGATGGCGGAGGGCCGTTCCAACGCGGCGATCGCGGGCGCCCTGGTGGTCAGCGACAGCGCGGTGGCCAAGCACATCAACTCGATCTTCACCAAGCTGGACCTCCCGCCGGCCGACGACAGCCACCGCCGGGTGATGGCGGTGCTGCGCTTCCTGGAGATCACGTGAGCGCGCGGTCCACCAAGGCGTGGCGGATCACCGGCGTGCTCACCGTGGTGTTCGTGGTGGTCATGGGCGGGGCGCAGACCCTGGCCCTGGTGGCCCGGCAGTCGCGGACCGAGCAGCAGACCTTCGTCACCGCCGTCCACAAGCTGCAGCTGGCCACGAGCAGCGCCTCCGTGCGGATCAAGCCGGGGGTGGAGGGCCGGGTGGTGGTGAGCAAGAACCTCGACTGGACGGTCTCCGAGCCCCGGGTGCGCGCCGATGTGGTCGGCGACACGATGACCGTCGGCGTGGAGTGCCGGCGTTCGCTGCCCTTCTACAACTGCGGCGCCTCGATCGAGCTGGAGGTGCCCGCGGGGACGGAGGTCGCCGGCACGGTGACCTCGGGGGCGGTCGAGGTGTCGGACCTCAGCGGCGCCGTCCGGCTGGACGGGACCTCCGGCTCGATCCTCCTGCACGGGCTGTCCGGCCCGGTCCGCGCCCGCACCACCTCCGGGATGACCCAGGGCAGGGACCTCTCCTCGGCGCAGGCGGAGGTGTCCAGCACCTCCGGGTCGGTGGACCTGACCTTCCGGTCGGCGCCGCAGGACGTCAAGGTGAGCACCGGCTCCGGCTCGGTGACCGTGCGGGTGCCGAAGGACAGCCGCTACCGGATCAACGGCGGGACGGGTTCGGGCAGCAGCTCCATCGATCCGGCCCTGGGCGACGCCGCCAGCGGCAGGAGCCTGGAGGCCGACGTCGGCTCGGGCTCCCTGGACATCGGGTACCGCCAGGATCCGGAGTAGGCGGGGCGGCTCACCCGGGTGGGGGACAATGGAGAGTCCCGTCCCCTTCGCCCAGAGGTCAGCCGCGCATGACAGTCACGCCCGCACCCACCGCGCCCGAGTCGGCGACCGCGACCGCGACCGGGTTCGCGCCGCTGGACATCGGCCCGATCCGGGTGTGGCCGCCCGTCGTGCTGGCGCCGATG
This sequence comes from Kitasatospora sp. NPDC059160, assembly GCF_042755465.1. NCBI lineage: Bacteria > Bacillati > Actinomycetota > Actinomycetes > Kitasatosporales > Streptomycetaceae > Kitasatospora > Kitasatospora sp. NPDC059160. The sequence continues at coordinate 63,801 of NZ_JBHZCN010000035.1, forward strand.
GCCGGCATCACCAACGCGCCGTTCCGCACCCTGTGCCGCGAGCAGAGCGGCGGCAAGGGCCTGTACGTGTCGGAGATGATCACCACCCGGGCGCTGGTCGAGCGCAACGCCAAGACCATGCAGCTGATCAAGTTCGACCCGAGCGAGAAGCCGCGTTCGATCCAGCTGTACGGGGTGGACCCGGTGACCGTCGGCAAGGCGGCCCGGATGATCTCGGACGAGGGCCTGGCCGACCACATCGACCTCAACTTCGGCTGCCCCGTCCCCAAGGTGACCCGCAAGGGCGGCGGCTCGGCGCTGCCGTACAAGCGCAACCTGCTGCGCGAGATCCTGCGCGAGGCCGTCGCCAACGCCGGGGACCTGCCGGTGACCATGAAGATGCGCAAGGGCATCGACGACGACCACCTGACCTTCCTGGACGCCGGCCGGATCGGTGCCGAGGAGGGCGTGGCCGCGATCGCCCTGCACGGGCGCACCGCCGCCCAGCACTACGGCGGGACGGCCGACTGGTCGGCGATCGCCCGGCTGCGCGAGTCCGTCCCGGCGCACGTCCCGGTGCTGGGCAACGGGGACATCTGGTCCGCCGAGGACGCGCTGCGGATGATGCGGGAGACCGGCTGCGACGGCGTGGTGGTGGGCCGCGGCTGCCTGGGCCGCCCGTGGCTGTTCAAGGACCTGGTCTCGATCTTCGAGGGCGACGTCGACCACGCCCGCCCCGACTTCGGCTACGTGGCCCGGGCGATGGTGCGCCACGCCCAGCTGCTCGGCGAGTGGCTGGGGGACGAGGCGCGCGGTGTGGTCGACTTCCGCAAGCACGTCGCCTGGTACACCAAGGGCTTCTCGGTCGGCTCCGAGCTGCGGGTGCGGCTGGCGAACTCCTCCTCGCTGGCCGAACTGGCCGGGACCCTCGCCCAGGTGGAGCAGACCCAGACCTGGCCGATCGGCGCGGACGGCCCGCGCGGGCGCACCAGCGGCAACGGCCGGGTGGTCCTGCCGGAGGGCTGGTTGGACGATCCGTACGACTGCGCCCGACCGGGCGAGGACGCCGAATCGGACACCTCCGGCGGATGATCTAGCCGATCCGTCGAATTCGACCTCTCGGGGCCGCTGGCCACCCGGTCCCAGCCCTCTTGTCCATTCTGGACAGGAGGGCTCCTTTTCGGCGTGCCGATGTCACGGAACGGGCACGTTTCTGGACGCAGTGCGACGATTGGCGCAGGCGTCCTACGTTCGAGCCGTGAGACGGGCTGGTGACGCTTGCCACACGCCGGAGCGGGTGACGGTCGGTCAGTGGACGGAATGGACAGGTCGAGCGTAGAACGCTTCCCGAAGCCGGTTCGACGCCGATCGGCCGATCCGGGTGCAGGAAATCAAGCCGGGGCAACGCGACCGACCCGCGGTCGCTACCCAGCGTCCGAATCGGGCGATCTTCCTGTTTCCCCGCCTTCAAGACTTGAATGCTGGCTCGCGTCAGGGGGACGATTTCACCAACAGAGGTGAACGCCTTTATGTGCATTCGATCTAGCGGGTTACCACTCGGTACCGGCCTCGTGTGGCCTATTCAGGGCAGAGAAGTGCCTTCGAAATGGGTATGTTCTCCGGCGTCAGGGCAACCGCGTACGAGGAGACCGACCCGTGCCGTCCCAGCAGAAGTTTGTTTACTCCTTCACCGAAGGAAACAAGGACCTCAAGGATCTTCTTGGCGGCAAGGGCGCGAACCTGGCCGAGATGACCAATCTGGGGCTCCCCGTCCCTCCGGGGTTCACCATCACCACCGAGGCCTGCAAGGTCTTCCTGGAGACCGGTAGCGAGCCGTCCTCCCTGCACGAGGAGATCAGCGCCCACCTGGACGCCCTCGAACAGGAGATGGGCAAGAAGCTCGGCCAGGCCGACAACCCGCTGCTGGTCTCCGTCCGTTCCGGTGCCAAGTTCTCCATGCCCGGCATGATGGACACGGTCCTGAACATCGGCCTCTCCGACGCCTCGGTGGTCGGCCTGGTCGCCCAGTCCGGCAACGAGCGCTTCGCCTGGGACTCCTACCGCCGCCTGGTCCAGATGTTCGGCAAGACCGTGCTGGGCGTCGAGGGCGAGCTGTTCGAGGAGGCCCTGGACGAGGCCAAGCACGCCAAGGGCACCGTCAACGACCTGGACCTGGACGCTTCCGACCTCCGGGAACTGGTCGAGGTGTTCAAGGGCATCGTCGAGCGCGAGACCGGCCGGGCCTTCCCGCAGGACCCGCGCGAGCAGATGGACCTCGCCGTCCACGCCGTCTTCCACTCCTGGAACGGCGACCGCGCCCGGCTGTACCGCCGCCAGGAGCGCATCCCGAACGACCTGGGCACCGCGGTCAACGTCTGCAGCATGGTCTTCGGCAACCTCGGCGAGGACTCCGGCACCGGCGTCGCCTTCACCCGCGACCCCTCCACCGGCGCCCAGGGCGTCTACGGCGACTACCTGTCCAACGCCCAGGGCGAGGACGTCGTCGCCGGCATCCGCAACACGCTGCAGCTGTCCGAGCTGGAGAAGCTCGACAAGAAGTCGTACGACGAGCTGATGGCGATCATGCAGAAGCTCGAGAACCACTACCGCGACCTCTGCGACATCGAGTTCACCATCGAGCGCGGCAAGCTCTGGATGCTCCAGACCCGGGTCGGCAAGCGCACCGCCGCGGCCGCCTTCCGGATCGCCGTCCAGCTGGTCGACCAGGGCCTGATCGACCTGGACGAGGCCCTGATGCGGGTCACCGGCGGCCAGCTGGCCCAGCTGATGTTCCCGCGCTTCGCCCCGACCGGTGAGTCCAAGCAGATCGGCTGGGGCCTGGCGGCCTCGCCCGGCGCCGCGATCGGCAAGGTCGTCTTCGACTCGTACACCGCCGTCAAGTGGTCCCGCTCCGGCGAGAAGGTCATCCTGGTCCGCCGCGAGACCAACCCGGACGACCTGGACGGCATGATCGCCGCCGAGGGCATCCTCACCTCGCGCGGCGGCAAGACCTCGCACGCCGCCGTCGTCGCCCGCGGCATGGGCAAGACCTGCGTCTGCGGCGCCGAGGAGCTGGAGGTCGACACCAAGGCCCGCAAGTTCACCACCGCCGACGGCCTGGTGGTGCACGAGGGCGACGTGGTCTCGATCGACGGCGCCAGCGGCAAGGTCTACCTCGGCGAGGTGCCCGTCCTGCCGTCCCCCGTGGTCGAGTACTTCGAGGGCACCCTGCACGCCGGCGCCGACGTCCAGGGCGGACTGGTCCAGGCCGTCCACCGGCTGATGTCGCACGCCGACGGCCGCCGCCGGCTCGCCGTGCGGGCCAACGCCGACAACGCCGAGGACGGCGGGCGCGCCCGCCGCTACGGCGCCCAGGGCATCGGCCTGTGCCGCACCGAGCACATGTTCCTCGGTGAGGAGCGCCGCAAGGAGGTCGAGCACCTGATCCTCGCGGACAACGACAAGGACCGCGAGCTCGCCCTCTCCACCCTGCTGCCGCTGCAGAAGGGCGACTTCCTGGAGCTCTTCCAGGCGATGGACGGGCTGCCCGTCACCGTGCGCCTGCTCGACCCGCCGCTGCACGAGTTCCTGCCGGACATCACCGAGCTGTCGGTGCGCGTCGCCCTCGCCGAGGCCCGCAAGGACCCGAACGAGAACGACCTGCGCCTGCTCCAGGCGGTGCACAAGCTGCACGAGCAGAACCCGATGCTCGGCCTGCGCGGCGTCCGCCTCGGCCTGGTCATCCCCGGCCTGTTCGGCATGCAGGTCCGGGCCATCGCCGAGGCCGCCGCCGAGCGCAGGCTGGCCGGTGGGGACCCGCGCCCCGAGGTGATGATCCCGCTGGTCGGCACCGTCCAGGAGCTGGAGCTGGTCCGCGATGAGTGCGAGCGGGTGCTCGCCGAGGTCGTCCAGTCCACCGGCGTCCCGCTGGACATCAAGCTCGGCACCATGATCGAGCTGCCGCGCGCCGCGGTGACCGCCGGTCAGATCGCCGAGGCCGCCGAGTTCTTCTCCTTCGGCACCAACGACCTCACCCAGACGGTCTGGGGCTTCTCCCGGGACGACGTGGAGGCCTCCTTCTTCACCGCCTACCTGGAGAAGGGCATCTTCGGGGTCTCCCCGTTCGAGACCATCGACCGGGACGGCGTCGGCTCGCTGGTCAAGCACGCCGTCGAGGCCGGCCGGGCCACCCGCCCCGACCTCAAGCTCGGCGTCTGCGGCGAGCACGGCGGCGACCCGGAGTCGGTGCACTTCTTCCACGAGGTGGGGCTGGACTACGTCTCCTGCTCCCCCTTCCGGATCCCGGTGGCGCGCCTGGAGGCAGGCCGCGCCGCCATCGAGACGGCGGGCAGCGACTCGCGCTGAGAGGGTAGGCATCCCCTACTCACGCGCGGGTACGACTGACCGCTCACCCTCCCGTCGGGAGGGCGTACACCGGAGCTCGGCGCAGGAGAACCGGCGTACGTGACACGGCCGCCCGGACGCCGCCGCCTGCCAAGCTGGACCGCATGACCAGAAGCAAGAGCCCGCTCGTCGTCGTGGCCGTCCTGATCCTGGCCGTGCTCGCCGGAGTCGGCTACCTGCTCGCCGGCAAGGGCGGCAGCAGCCACCCCAAGGCCGCCGCGAGCGCCACCACCACCACGGGCGCCACGGCCCCCAAGCCCTCGGCGCCCAAGCCGTCCCCGCCGGCCGGCGGCGCCCCCTCCGCGGCCGGCACCTGGGTGCCCGCCGACCCGGCGCTGGCCGACGTCTGCCGCACCAAGCTCCCCAGCCAGGCCCAGGACACCATCGGCCTGATCGCCAAGGGCGGCCCCTACCCGTACAACCGGGACGGCATCGTCTTCGAGAACCGCGAGAGCCGGCTGCCGAAGAAGGGCAACGGCTACTACCACGAGTTCACCGTGGTCACCCCGGGCTCCAACGACCGCGGCACCCGACGGGTCGTCACCGGCGGCGCGGGCGAGCAGTACTGGTCCGCCGACCACTACGCGACCTTCCAGGAGATCGACCCGCGCTGCTGAGCGGCGATTCCCGGAAAGTACTTTCCAACTCGGAAAGACGATGGCACAGTGGAGCCACCGTCACTTCCGAGGGGGAAGCATGAGTGACTCCGTTCCCACCCCGCCGCTGTCCGCCGCCGAGGCGCTGCGCCTGGCCGACCGGGCCGGCGCGGCCGCCCGGCGGCCGGGCGAGGTACCCCGCTGGTACGGGCCGGCCTTCGCCTTCGCGTTCGCCGCCTACGGCCTGGGGATCGGCCAGGCCGCCGAGACCGGGCAGTTCGTGATGATCGCCGTGCTCGCGGGCGGCTTCGCCGCCCTGACCGGCGTCCTCGCCCGGGTCGCCGTGCGCAGCGACGGCATCGTCCGCCGGGGCGTCCCGGACGGCATCGGCGGCCCGGTCGCCCTCGCGGTCCTCGCGGTCTGCGCCGCGTCGGCGGCCGGGATGCTGCTCGCCTGGCAGGCCGGCGGCGGCCCGCGCTGGATCGGCGGGGCCGCCGGGCTCGCGGCGGGCCTGACCTTCTGGGTGGGCACCGACCGGCTCAACCGCCGGGTCCGGCGCTCCCAGGAGGCCGGCTGATGCCCGCCGCCCTCGACCCGCTGCTCCAGCACGCCACCCGGCTGACCGTGCTCGCCTTCCTCGGCGCCTGCCGCGAGGCCGAGTTCGGCGCCGTCCGGGACCACTGCGAGGTCTCCGACTCCGTCCTCAGCAAGGCCGCCACCGCCCTGGAGGAGGCCGGCTACGTCACGGTGAAGAAGGGGTACGTCGGCAAGCGCCCGCGCACCTGGCTCGCCGCCACCGCCGCCGGTCGCGCCGCCCTCGCCGCCCACCTCGCCGAGCTCCAGCGGCTGGTCGCCGCCGCCGAGGCGGCCGGCGCCCGACATGCCTGAGGCGCCGCCGGGTTCACCGGGCCCGCCGCCAGCTGACCCGGCCGTGCGGGCCGTGCGGGCCGGTGGTGACCAGGGCGGTCAGCTCGTGCAGCACCGGCGCCGGGTCGCGGCGGAGCTGGACCGGGGTGGTGCGCACCACCGGCAGGCCGGCGCCGGCCAGCCGGTTGGCGCGGGCCAGCCCGCGTTCGTGGTCGGCCGGGCGCAGGTGGTAGGCGCGGGAGTCGATCTCCAGCGCCACGCAGGCGTGCGGCCAGTAGGCGTCCGGCACTGCCAGGAAGCGGCCGTCCAGGAACAGCACCGGATTCCACAACGGCTCCGGCAGCCCCGCGTGGGCGAGCAGCTCGCGCGCCTCGCCCTCCACCACCGAGCGCACCCCGGCGGTGAGGTCCTCCACCACCCGGGCCACCTGCGGCAGCGCCAGTGCTCCCGGCCGGGCGAGCAACTGGTCCAGCAGCTCGCCGAGTTCGCAGTGCCGCCGCTGCACCGCCTCGGCGCACAGCGCCCGGAACCGGCGCTGCCCGGTCTCCCTCGGCGCCAGATCCGCCAGCGCCCGCGCGACCGGGGCGCTCCACAGCCCGTCGTCCCGCTCGAAGCCGCCCGGCATCACCCCGGACGACCGGTGGATCCGGACGAACTCCCGCTCCCTGACCCGGCGTTGGCCGGGAATCAGGACGTCGACCTCGGTCAGGTCGGCCGGGTGCCCGGCGCTCGGCAGCCCGGCGTCCGCCAGTACCGCGAACCCGGTCAGCAGCACCTCGCCGGGCTGCTCCTGCCGCCCCTTCGGACTCGCGTACGCCAGGGCCGCCCGGAGTTTCTGATGGCTCGTCAACCTCCCGTTCTGCAGGCAGATCACCCGCGGCAGCACCTGCTGCCAGGGCCCGCCCGGCCGCAGCCGGTGGGCGATCGTGCCGGACGGCACGCCGAGCCGGCGCAGCTGCGCCCGGGTGGCGATGTGCTGCTGGTCGGCGCCGAGCAGGGCGACGGGGTCGAGCGGATGCGCGCGGGTCATACCCCGGTGCTGCCCGCCCGGATCGGAGGTATGCGAAACATCCCTCGTCAGGGGCGTTCCGGTAACGATGTTGACGAATCGGAGGCCGATCCGCTGTGCTGGAGGCACATGATGACCGAACCCAACGGCCCCGCGCTGGACGCGCTCAACGGCCTCTCCGTCGGTGACGCCCTCGGCGCCCAGTTCTTCGTCCCGGAAACCGCCCGGGCCCACTTCGCCTCCCGCACCGAACCGCCCGGCCCCTGGCCGTGGACCGACGACACCGAGATGGCCTGCTCGGTGTACGCCGCCCAGCGCGAACGCGGCGCGATCGACACCTTCGACCTCACCCACGCCTTCGCCCGCCGCCACGACTTCGACCGCGGCTACGGCCCGGCCGCCAACCGGCTGCTCCGACTGGTCCGCGAGGGCGGCGACGCCGGGGCCCTCGCCGCCGAACTCTTCGACGGCCAGGGCTCGTACGGCAACGGCGCCGCGATGCGGGTCGCCCCGCTGGGGGCGGCGTACGCGGACGACCCCGCCGCCGTGGTCCGGCCCGCCGCCGACACCGCAGTGATCACCCACACCCACCCCCAGGCGGTGGACGGCACGATCGCGGTCGCGGTGGCCGCCGCGTACGCGGTGCGGGCGCGGACCGGGCCGATGGCGCCGGAGGCCTTCCTGGAGGCGGTGGTCGAGCTCACCCCGTACGGCGTCCTGCGCGACGCGCTCGCCGAGGCCGTCCGACTGCTCGCCGAACCGGATGCCCGGGCCGTTGCCCGACTGCTCGGCAACGGCAGCCGGACCTCGGCCGCCGACACCGTCCCGTACGCCCTGTGGTGCGCCGCCCGCCACCTCACCGACTACCGGGCCGCCGTGTGGGAGGCGATCGCGGCCGGCGGCGACATGGACACCGTGGCCGCGATCACCGGGGGAGTGGTGGCCGCTCACACCGGCACCCACGGCATCCCGGCCGCCTGGCTGGCCGCCCGCGAACCGCTGCCCGGCTGGGCGTTCCCCGAGCCGGGCAGCGTTCGGGCGGGTTCCGCGGACGCCTCGCACCTCAAGCCGCTGCGACTGCCCCGGCCCTGTCCGGTGCCGGACCTCGTCTGGACCGAGGAGCAGTGGCGGGCGGTGAGGTCGGGGCGGATCACCGGGGACGTCGACGGACGGTGGATGTTCCACACCGCCGAGGGCGTCCTGCACCTGCACCGCAGCTGGACCGGCTTCGAGATCTGGCGGGTGCGGGTGGCCCCGGTCAGGGGCGGCGGCTGGCGGCCGGTGTCCGCGCTGGTCGAGGCGCACCCCGGGCACTACCGGGGCGAGCCCCGGGTACCCGAAGGCCTCCTGCGCATGGTGGCCGAGGGCTGAACCCCCGGTCCCGGCTCAGGCGGTGATCATCAGCTGCCCGGCGCCACTGCCGCCCTGTCTAAGACACTCCTGGTTGATCGCCGGATCCGGGGCGCTCGGCGAGGTGGCGGCGGCGATCCGCAGCTCGATGATGTCGCGCACGGCCGGCCACTCGTCCTCCAGGATCGAGTAGAACGCGGTCGAGCGCACCACCCCGTCCAGCCCGCGCGAGTGCGCCCGGCGGACCCCCTCGGAGGTCGCGCCGAGCCGTTCGATGGCGGCCCGGGAGCGCAGGTTGCGGGCGTCCGCGCGCAGCGAGATCCGCTGCACGCCCCAGGTCTCGAAGGCGTACCGGAGCATGAGCAGCTTGGCCTCGGTGTTGATGCCGGTGCCCTGGGCGCGCGGGGAGAGCCAGGTGTTGCCGATCTCGGCGGCGTCCGGGACGGCCGTGGCCGGATCACCGAACGGCACGCCGGGCACCGGCGGCCACACCATGGGGCCCTGCCAGTAGTCGAGTTCCAGGAACCGGGTGGAGCCGACCACCCGGCCGTCGGCGACGTTCACCGTCGCGAACGGCAGCGACCGGCCCGCGGCCTGGTCGGCGAGGGCGCGCGCGATGTAGTCGCGGGCCGCTTCCGGACCGTGCGGGACGGGGGTGAAGGCATAGGTCGTACGGTCCTCGGCGCCGGCCGCGGCGATGGCCTCGGCGTGGTGGGCGGCGAGGGGCTCCAACCGAACGGTGCGGCCGGTGAGGAAGACAGGTGCTGGCACGGAACCTTGGTCCTTCATCGGTCGTAGGGCGCATCCGGCGCCGGGGTGCGGCACGGGCTGCGGTGGACGAGGGGTTCGCCCCGGCCCGGTTTCCGGCTCCGGGTACCCGTGTGCGCCGGAGGATTCCGGTCGGATGGGGCGGAGCGGCGGCCCGGAACGGGCGGCGAGGGTGCCGGAACGGACACGGATCCTCGGACCGGTCCGGCGGGAACAGCGAGCGGGACAGTGTGCGTCCGCGAAATGGCCGAAGAGGTAACGAGTGCGCGAAGGGAAGCAGGCGGCCAGGTGAAGGCAAGATGCGTCGTGGGTGTCTGACCGAGCAGCGATCCGGGTCGTGATCGACGGCGTTACGGACGACGTGACGACGACGCGACGATGCGAGGCAGCGAGAGGACGATACCCGCCAGAAGGCGGTGCGTCACTTCGCGGCACCCGAATGTCGGCGCGGGCCGCCACCGCGCGCCCCGGACGGGGCTGTTGAACGCCCGTGAACAGGGGTTTTACCCCCGGGTGCGATCATGGTCCGGAGCGGTCGGCGACGGTCCCCGAGCGTGTTGCCGGGCGGGTCGCGGGGCGGGCCGTCCGCGAGAGCGGTCGGCCGGAACGGGAATTCCCGCGCGTCCCGGCACGCTGGACAAGGCGAGAGCCGGTCGGAGCGGGACGAGCAGAGAACGGGGAAGGGTGCGCGGTGCGAGACTTCCAGGCGCTGTACGAGCTGGATGAGCGGGGCGTGGCCGCCGTGGCCGAGGCCAACGCGGAGCTGCGCGACACCGGCGCCGGCCTGGTGCTGCTCCAGCACTTCGAGGGCTTCATGGACGCCGGCGAGGCGGGCGCCCAGGTGGTGGCCCACCTGCTGGAGACGGGCTCCCCCCAGGTGGTGGCCCGCTTCGACCACGACCGCCTGGTCGACTACCGGGCCCGCCGCCCCGCGATGGTCTTCGACCACGACCACTGGTCCTCCTACGACCCGCCGGAGATCCTGCTCCAGCTGGTCCGCGACGCCGCCGGAGCCCCGTTCCTGCTGCTCACCGGCCCCGAGCCGGACGTCGAGTGGGAGCGCTTCGCGCGCGCCGTCCGGGAGCTGGTGGAGCGCTTCGAGGTCCGGCTCAGCCTGGACTTCCACGGCATCCCGATGGGCGTGCCGCACACCCGCCCGGTCGGCCTGACGCCGCACGGCAACCGGCTCGACCTCGCGCCGGGGTACCCGCAGTGGTTCGAGCAGGCGCAGGTCCCGGGCAGCGCCCAGGCCCTGCTGGAGTACCGCCTGGCCGAGGCCGGGCACGACGTGCTGGGCTTCGCCGTGCACGTCCCCCACTACGTGGCCCGTTCGGCCTACCCGGCGGCCGCCGTGCTGATCCTGGAGGCCGTGCAGTCCGCCACCGGACTGGTGCTGCCCGGCACCCGGCTGCGCGAGCGGACGGGCGAGGTGTACGCCGACATCGAGGAGCAGCTGGCCCAGGGCGACGGCGAGTTGCGCTCCGCCATCCGTGGCATGGAGGGCCAGTACGACGCGGTCGCGGGCGCCGAGGGCCGGGAGAGCCTGCTGGCCGAGCCGGTCGACCTGCCGTCCGCGGACGAGCTGGGGCGGCGCTTCGAGCAGTTCCTCGCCGAGCACGAACGCGGCGCGGAGTAACGGGAACGGGGCAACGGGAACGGGGCAACGGGAACGCAGTGACGGGAGCGGAGTCGCCGGAACGGCGTAACGCCGACGCCGTGGCGGGAGTCATCGGCGCCGCCCGTACGTTGAGCCGTGCGGTGCCCGGGGGGACCGGCCGCCGCGTACGCAGCTGCCCGTGACCCGCACCCCCAGGGGGGACGCCATGCCCAGGACCACCCGCCCGTCGACCGTCGCGACGGCCCTCTCGGCCGCCCTGCTGCTGGCCGCCCTGGCCGGGTGCGGCGGCGGGTCGGACGGACCGGACGGCTCCGACCGGGGCTTCGCGGGCGCCCTGCCCGGTCGCGCCCCGGCCGGTGCGACCCCGACCCCCACCCCGACGCCGACCCCCACCCCGCCGCCCGCCGCCCCGTACGTGGCGCTCGGCGACTCGTACACCGCCGGGCCCCGGATCGCCCCGCAGGTCGGCGACCCGGCCGGCTGCGCCCGCTCCGGGGTCAACTACCCCTCCCTGCTGGCGAAGGCGCTCGGGGTGGCGCCCGGGCAGTTCCGGGACGTCAGCTGCAGCGGCGCCCGCACCGGGGACCTCAGGAGCCCGCAGAAGACCGCCGACGGCCCCAACCCGGCCCAGCTGGACGCGCTGACCCCGGACACCCGGCTGGTCACCGTGGGCATCGGCGGCAACGACGCCGGTTTCAAGGAGGTCGTCACCGAGTGCGCCAAGGCCACCCTGGCGGACGCGGTGAAGGACCTGGTCGGCGAGGACCGCGCGGCCGCGCCCTGCCGGGAGCACTACGCCTCCGGCGGCACCGACGAGGTGCGGGCCCGGGTCGACGCGGCCGGCGAGCGGCTCGGCGAGGTCCTCCGGGAGATCGGGCGCCGCTCCCCGCGGGCCCGGGTGTACGTGGTCGGCTACCCGGCCCTGCTCCCGGCCGACCCGGCGGGCTGCCGGGCGACCCTGGGCACCACGGTCGCGGCGGCCGACCTCGGCTTCCTCACCGAGAAGGAGCAGCAGCTCAACGGGATGCTCAAGCAGCGCGCGGAGGCCGCCGGGGCGGTGTTCGTGGACACCGCCGGGCCCTCGGCCGGGCACGACATGTGCGCGGGGGAGGACGCCCGCTGGATCGAGCCGCCGTTCCCGGCCCACGGCCTCACCCCGGTCCACCCCAACGCCAAGGGGGAGGAGGGGGTGGCCGCCGCGCTGCTCAAGGCCGTCCGGGGCTGAGGCTGCCGCAGACCGTGCCGCCGACCGCGTTGGTCGGCGGCACGTGGTGATGGATCCACGGATCCGCACTCTGCGCCTCACGTGGGGCACGCCTCCCGCGTCAGTGGGACGGCGTACCGTGAGTGCCATGTGACTCCGCCTCTCCGCGATGACGGAGCGGCTTCTCACTCGGCTCTGGGAGCCTCATGACGGTCAAGCCCTGACCGCTGCCCGAGGACAGGTGGCCGAGTATATGTCACTCCGCGCGCCCGGCCGACTACGCAAGGAAGTGGATGGACGACACCACGCACCGCCTCGCCGCCCCGCTCCCGTACGACCACGCCGCCGAGGCCCGCTGGGTCCCCGAACCGGACAAGCGTCCCGGCCGCACCGCCTTCCAGCGCGACCGCGCCCGGGTGCTGCACTCCGCCGCACTGCGCCGGCTGGCCGGCACCACCCAGGTGGTGGCCCCGATGCGCAGCGACTTCCCGCGCACCCGGCTCACCCACTCGCTCGAATGCGCCCAGGTCGGCCGGGAACTGGGCGCCGCCCTCGGCTGCGACCCGGACCTGGTGGAGACCGGCTGCCTGGCCCACGACATCGGCCACCCGCCCTTCGGCCACACCGGCGAGGAGGCCCTCGACCAGGCCGCCGAGGCCTGCGGCGGCTTCGAGGGCAACGCCCAGTCGCTGCGCATCCTGACCCGGCTCGAACCCAAGCGGTTCGCGCCGGCGGAGGAGCAGCCGGCCTCCCGGCTCGCCCCCTGGCCCGGGCGCAGCGTCGGCCTCAACCTGAGCCGGGCCGCCCTGGACGCGGCCACCAAGTACCCGTGGACCAAGGGCGCCCACCCGACCGACCCGGCCTCGCCCAAGTACGGCGTCTACGCCGACGACCTGCCGGTCTTCCGCTGGCTGCGGGCCGGCTCCCCGGCCGGGCGCAAGTGCTTCGAGGCCACCGTCATGGACTGGTCCGACGACGTCGCCTACTCCACCCACGACGTCGAGGACGGCCTCCAGGCCGGCCACATCGACCCGGCCGCGCTGCGCGCCCCCGGCGAGCGCGCCGACCTGTTCAAGGTCGCCGAGCGCTACGCCCCGGACGCCGAGCCGGAGGAGCTCTCCGCCGCCCTGGACCGGCTGCTGGCCCAGGACTTCTGGCCGCAGGGCTACGACGGCACCGCGCGTGCCCGGGCCGGGCTCAAGGACCTCACCAGCCAGCTGATCGGCCGCTTCTGCCTGGCCGCCGAGCAGGCCACCCGCGCCCGCTACGGCCCCGGCCGGCTGACCCGCTACACCGCCGAGCTGGTGGTGCCGCGGGAGGTCCGGCTGGAGGTCGCGGTGCTCAAGGCCGTCGCCGTCCTCTACGTGATGATGCGCGACGAGCAGGCCCAGCTGCGGGCCCGCCAGCGGATCGTGATCGCCGAGCTGGCGTACGTGCTGAACCAGCGCGCCCCCGAGGGGCTGGACCCGGTCTTCACCGCGATGTACCACGAGGCCGAGGACGACCGCGCCGCCCTGCGCACCGTGATCGACCAGATCGCCACCCTCACGGACGCCTCGGCGCTGGCCCTGCACGGCAGGCTGGTCGGGGCCTCCTGGACCTGACGCCCACGTCAGGCCACGTGAGGCCCACGTCACGCCCGCCCGGCGCGGCCCGGGCCCGGACCCGGGCCGCGGCCCCGGCCGGAACCCGGCCGGCAGCCCCGGCTCGAAACCCCGGCCGCCCCAGTAGACTTCCGGGGTGGCCGGGCGGATCAGGGACGAAGACGTACAAGCGGTGCGCAGCGCACTGCCGATCGACGCGGTGGTCGGCGACTACGTACAGCTGACCAACGGTGGCGGTGGCGAGTACAAGGGCGTCTGCCCCTTCCACGACGAGAAGTCCGCCTCCTTCTACGTCAACCCCGCCAAGGGCGTCTTCCACTGCTTCGGCTGCCAGGAGAACGGCGACACCATCGCCTTCCTGATGAAGATCGAGCACTTCACCTTCGCCGAGGCCGTCGAGCGGATGGCGGCCCAGGCCGGCATCACGCTGCGCTACGAGGAGGGCGGCTACAGCCCCCGCCACCAGCAGGGCGAGCGGACCCGGCTGGTCGAGGCGCACAAGGTGGCCTCCGCCTGGTACCAGGAGCAGCTGGCCTCGGCGGAGGCGGAGATCGGCCGCCGCTTCCTGGCCGAGCGCGGCTTCGACGAGGAGGCCGCGAAGACCTTCGGGGTGGGCTACGCCCCGGCGGGGTGGGAGCACCTGGTCCGCTACCTGCGCGGCAAGGGGTTCAGCGACAAGGAGATCCTCCAGGGCGGCCTGGCCTCGCAGGGGCAGCGCGGGGGTCTGATCGACCGCTTCCGGGGCCGGCTGGTGTGGCCGATCCGGGACATCGCGGGCGAGGTGGTCGGGTTCGGCGCCCGCCGGCTGCGCGAGGACGACAACGGTCCGAAGTACCTGAACACCCCCGAGACGCCGATCTACAAGAAGTCCCACGTGCTGTACGGCATCGACCTGGCGAAGAAGGAGATCGCCAAGTCGGGCCGCGCGGTGGTGGTCGAGGGCTACACCGACGTGATGGCCTGCCACCTGGCCGGGGTCACCTCGGCGGTGGCGACCTGCGGCACGGCGTTCGCCGAGGACCACATCAAGATCATCCGTCGGCTGCTGATGGACACCTCCCAGTACCGCGGCGAGACGGTCTTCACCTTCGACGGCGACGCGGCCGGCCAGAAGGCCGCGCTGCGCGCCTTCGAGGACGACCAGAAGTTCGCCGCCAAGACCTCCATCGCGGTCAGCCCGGGCGGCATGGACCCCTGCGACCTGCGGCTGGCCCAGGGCGACGAGGCGGTCCGGCAGCTGATCGACCACCCCGTCCCGCTGTTCGAGTTCGCGCTGAACACGGCGGTCGCCAAGCACCGGGTCGAGACCCCCGAGGGGCAGGCCGCCGCGATGGAGGAGGCCGCCCTGATCGTCGCGAAGATCAAGGACCCGTCGATCCGGCACGGCTACGCGATCCGGCTGGCCGGCATGGTCGGGGTGAACCCGGGCGACGAGCAGTTCGTGGTCCGCCGGATCTCCCAGCTGGCCCGCTGGGAGCGGGAGAAGCAGCAGAACCCCCGCGCCAACGGCCAGCAGCGCCGCACCGAGCAGCCCGTCGCGGTGCCGGGCCCGGCCAGGCCCGCGTTCCGGCTCAACCCGCGGGACCCGGCCCAGTTCGTCGAGCGGGAGCTGCTCAAGCTGGCGCTCCAGCACCCGGAGCTGGTCAGCCCGGCCTTCGACCAGTACGGCGACGACGAGTTCCCGACCCCGCCGTACACCGCCGTCCGGCAGGCCATCGCCAAGGCCGGCGGCACCGGGTACGGGGCGGCCGCGCCCGACTTCACCGGCGCGGTGCGCGAGGCCTCCCCGGACGACCAGGTGCGCTCGCTGGTGACCGAGCTGACCGTCGAACCGGTGCGCTCGCTGCGCAAGGCGGACGCGGTCTACGCGGGGGAGTTCCTGGTCAAGCTGCGCCTGCTGGCCGTCGACCGGCGGATCGCCGAGGTCCGCGGCTACCTCCAGCGGCTGGGCCACCGGGCGGACGCCGAGCAGCTGCACGCGGTGCAGACCGAGCTGTGGCAGCTCCAGCAGTACGGCGACCAGCTCAAGAGCCGGGGCGCCGGGGCGTTGTAGCGGGTTCTCCGGCGCGAACGGCCCCGGGAAGTCCCGCACAGAAAGTCGGCGCACGAGTCTCGGCCACGGAGCGTGGCGTACCCCACACTGGAGGGCGTCCCACCTCCGTACAGCGCGGGTCCGCCAGAGTCGCGCCCGCCCCGAGGGATGCCCGTGGACCGAGGCCTTGCCGCAGCGACCACCGCCACCAGACGAGCCGAGCCGACCGGACGGGCCGAGCCCACCGGACGAGCCGAACCGACCGGACGGGCCGGGCCCGCCGGGCCGCCGACCGGGGAGCAGGAGGCCGACCACGGCCGGGCCGGGGCCGCGCCCCCGGGCCCACGGGTCCCCGCCCAGGAGCGGCCGGAGGGCCACCCCGACAGCCCGGAGGCGGCGGCCGAGCCGGACCTCGACGACGAGGGCCCCGCCGAGCGCTCCGAGGGCGGCGGTCCGGCCGCCGACCTGCTGCGCCAGTACCTGCGCGAGATCGGCCGGATCCGGCTCCTCACCGCCGTCGAGGAGGTCGAACTGGCCCGCCGGATCGAGGCCGGACTGTTCGCCGAGGAGCAGCTGAACGGGGACCCGCCGCCGCCCGACCCGCTGGCCGGCGAACTGGACTCCCTGGTGGTCCTCGGCCGGATCGCCAAGCGCCGCCTGATCGAGGCGAACCTGCGCCTGGTGGTGTCCGTCGCCAAGCGCTACGTCGGCCGCGGGCTGACCCTGCTGGACCTGGTCCAGGAGGGCAACCTGGGCCTGATCCGGGCGGTGGAGAAGTTCGACTACGCCCGCGGCTACAAGTTCTCGACGTACGCGACCTGGTGGATCCGGCAGGCGATGAGCCGGGCGCTGGCGGACCAGGCCCGGACGATCCGGGTGCCGGTGCACGTGGTGGAGCTGATCAACCGGGTGGTCCGGGTGCAGCGCGCGCTGCTGCAGGAGCGCGGTCTGGAGCCCAGCCCGGCCGACATCGGCACCGCCCTGGAGCTCACCGAGGTGCGGGTCCGCGAGCTGCTCCGGCTGGCCCAGGAGCCGATCTCGCTGCACACCCCGGTCGGGGAGGAGGACGACGTCGCGCTCGGTGACCTGATCGAGGACGCCGACGCCGCCTCACCCGCCGAGTCGGCGACCTTCCTGCTGCTGCGCCAGCACCTGGACGCCGTGCTGGCGACCCTGGGCGAACGGGAACGCCAGGTCGTCCAGCTCCGCTACGGCCTGGACGACGGCCGCCCGCGCACGCTGGAGGAGATCGGCTCGGTGTTCGGCGTGACCCGGGAGCGGATCCGGCAGATCGAGTCCAAGACGCTGGTCAAGCTCCGCGACCACGCCTCCGCCGAGCAGCTGCGCGGCTACCTCGACTGACCGGGCGGGGACGCGGCCGGGCTCGGCGAGACCTGCTCGGCCGACGGTGCCTGGGTCGCGCCCTGCGCCGGGTCGGCCGAAGCCGGTGCCGAGGCCGAGTCGCTCGGCGTGGCCCCGGCGCCCGGGGGCGGCGAGGCGGGGCCGATCGGGATCGGGGTGGAGGCCACCACCCTGGCCAGGTCGGTGACGGTCCCGGTGCAGTCGTGCCCGGCCGGCTGGGTGCCGCAGACCTGGAAGCCGATCGAGGGGTCGGCCGCGTTCAGCATCGGCGAGTAGTTGTCGTAGCCCCAGTGGATCATCGCGGTCTCGCTGTCCCCGGTGGTGTCGGTGATCACCGCGAAGTCCTTGGGCTCGCCCTCGGAGATCGCCGCCCAGGCGGCCTGGCAGGTCTGGCTGTAGCGGAGGTAGACGACGACCTTGCCGATGACCTGGGTCTGCAGCGTGCGCGCGTCCCTGCCGCAGCCAGTGGTCTTGGGGTCCTTGTGGGCGCAGCCGAGGGCCCGGCAGTCGGGGGCGCCCGCCACGGCCGCCGTGGTCGGGGCGGTCCTGCCGGTGGCCGAGGTGCTCGGGGCCGGACCGTCGGCGGCCGAGGCCTGGTCGTCGTGCCGGCTGAGGTGCAGCCCGGCCAGCACCAGCAGCAGTGCCAGCACGGCCGCACCGGCGACCAGGGCCGCGGGACGGCGCCACCAGGCGACGGCGGGTTCGTCCGCGCATTCGTCGGTGGTCTCGGCGGCCGGCCCGTCGGCGGCTCCGGCGACCGGTCCGGCGGTCGGGTCGTCGCTGGGCTCGGCGGTTTCGGCGGGCTCGGCGGCCGGTTCGGACGGGTCGGTCCCGGGGACCGACCCGTCGTCGGTCGGCGCCGGCTCCGCGCTCCGGTCCCCGGGCTCCCCGCCCGGGTCCTCGGTCTTCGGGGCCACGGCCTCCCGTGCCACGGCTTCCTGGGCCACGGTCCCCGGGACCACGGGGACGGCCGCCCGCTGCCGGAGCCGGCGCAGCACCACCGGGTCGCAGTCGACCGCCCTGATCAGCGCCTCCAGCGCCTGCTCGGTGACCACCCGCTTGCCGTTCAGCCAGCGCTCCCAGGAGGCCCGGCTGTAGTGGGTCCGGGTGGCGAGCTCGGACAGTGACAGTCCGGCGTCGTCCTTGAGCTTGCGGAGCTCCTCGGCCAGCAGGCGGGCGGGCTCGGACAGCTCCTCGGGCAGGTCCTTCCAGACGGAAGCCAACGCGGTCCTCCATGAGTCGCGGGACGGGACGACGGTGGGACGGGGCGGGAGGTGCACGCCCGGTCCGGCCGTTCGGCGTCTCCTCGTTCTCCAACCTCAGCGGCCCGGTGTCCCAAACTCCAGGTCATGGCGTTGAGACGGACGGAAGTGTCTCACAACCCCCCGGAACCATCGAACAGTCATGTGTTCGTCGTGCAGAGTTCTCCCTGCCGGTGCGTTCCACCGACCGGCCGTTTCGTTCGGGCCCCCGGCCGGTCGGCCGTGGTCGGCCCGATACGGAGTCCCGGATCCCCCACCGGTCGTGGCAGCCTCACGGGGGGAGGCTGCCCCGACCGACCGGGACCACCCGGTGGGAGGGCGCTTCCCCTGCGCCCTCCCACCG
>NZ_JBHZCN010000036.1:0-81041 GCF_042755465.1 Kitasatospora sp. NPDC059160
CGTACTGGACGTACTTGGGCGATTCGGGCGTGCGTCCAGGCGGGATGCCCGGCGTCGCGCGCCTGGCAAGATCCGCCGGACAGGCCCTAGTCCCCGCTGAGCTGCGGTGACCGTTTTTGGGTCCACCCCGCGTCCGTGCTACGGTTCTCTTACCGACGCGGGGTGGAGCAGCTCGGTAGCTCGCTGGGCTCATAACCCAGAGGTCGCAGGTTCAAATCCTGTCCCCGCTACTCAGTAGCAGGAAGCCCGGAGGATCACATCCTCCGGGCTTCTGTCGTATCCGGGCCCCGGTCGGGTCCGGAGTCCTGCCGGGTCCGGGGGTGGCGGCCGCGGTGGGCGGGGGCCGCCGGCCGGTGGTGTCGGGCCCCGTCGAAACCGTGCTAGAGTTTGATCAACGACGCGGGGTGGAGCAGCTCGGTAGCTCGCTGGGCTCATAACCCAGAGGTCGCAGGTTCAAATCCTGTCCCCGCTACTCAGTGTCAGAGGCCCGGAGGATCATTCCTCCGGGCCTCTGTCGTACCCGGACGTTTCCGTCCGGAAGCGGCGGGAACCGCTCCGGTACTATCGACCGTCGCCAACGGGGACGGCACCGGGGTTTGTGGGGCGCAAGTGTCGGGAAATCGACAAAGCGCCGAAGCAATTCCGTCGGCTTCGGGTCCGCCCCACTCGAATTCGGCCGGGGCAGGTGTACGCGGGTAGCGGGTGATGCGACGATGGGACACATGGGGGACGGTGCACGGCCGCTGACGGGCCGTCCGGTCCGGCACCTCTCCTGGGAGTCCCCCCGGCCGTCGGCCGGGGCACGATGCCGCGACACTCTGGGGGAGCGGGAGTCGGCATGAGGCTGATCGGCAAGTCAGGCGCCAAGTCCGGTGCGGCCGTCGAGGCGGACACCGACGCCTGGGCGGAGAGCGCCGAGAGCCCCGAGAGCCGCCCCGGAGCCCTGCCCGCCCAGCGCACCAGCGGGCTGTCCGAGCGCCCCGCGGTCGGCGGCTCCGGGCCCGACAGCCTGGTGCACGTCTCCACCCGGCAGTTCTCCGCCGCCGTGGGCCCGTACGGGGCGGGCGGTGAGGAGGCGCCGGCCGGTGCCGCGCTGGACCCGGCCGGGCTGGACCCGACCAGCTTCGAGACCGCGCTGGCCGCCCGGGAGTCCGCCGCCCTGGAGGCCCGGCACCGGCAGGCCGCCGACGGCGGCGACCCGGACGCCGCGGGCCGCCTGGGCACCCTGCTGCTGCGCCGCGGCGACCTGGAGGACGCCGAGCCGTACCTGCGGGCCGCCGCGGCCGTCGGGGTGCGGGCCGCCGCCAACAACCTGGGCGTCCTGCTGCACCAGCAGGGCCACCGCGCCGAGGCCGGCCAGTGGTGGCGCCACGCGGCGGTGGCGGGCAGCGCCCCCGCCGCGCACGCGCTGGGGCTGCAGCTGCGCGACCAGGGCGAGGAGGAGGCCGCCGAGTACTGGCTGCACTACGCCGCCGACCACGGCCACCCGCTGGGCGCCTACGCCCTCGGCGACCTGATGGAGCACCGGCGCGACGTGCGGGCCGAGCGCTGGTTCAAGGTCTCCGCCGACGCCGGGCACCGTGAGGCCGCCTACCGGCTGGCCCGGATGCGCGAGGCCGCCGGGGACAAGGAGACCGCGGAGGCCTGGTACCGCACGGCCGCCGCCCGCAGCCACGCCCGCGCCGCGCTGCGCCTGGGCGTGCTGCTGGAGGAGCGGGCCCGCACCGACCGGTCGCTGCTGGAGGAGGCCGCCCGCTGGTACCGGCAGTCCGCGCAGAACGGGGAGCCGCGGGCCGCCTGCGCGCTCGGCTTCCTGCTGCGCGACTCCGGGGACGTCGCCGCCGCCGCCGAGTGGTGGCAGGAGGCCGCCGAGGCGGGCGACGGCAACGCCGCCAACGCGCTCGGCGCCCTGCACGCGAGCCGCGGCGAGGCCAAGGCCGCCGAGCACTGGTACCGCACCGCGCTCGACGCGGGCGACCAGAACGGCGCCTTCAACCTCGGCCTGCTCTGCGCCGGCACCGGCCGCGACCAGCAGGCCGAGCAGTGGTACCGCCGGGCCGCGTACGCCGGGCACCGGGAGGCCTGCAACGCGCTGGCCGTGGTGCTGCTGCAGCGCGGCGACGAGTCCGGCGCCGAGCCGTGGTTCTCCAAGGCGGCCGAGGCCGGCAGCGTGGACGGCGCCTTCAACCTGGGCGTGCTGCACGCCGGGCGCGGCGAGTCGCGGCAGGCCCAGGAGTGGTACGCGCGGGCGGCGGCCGAGGGGCACGGCGAGGCGGCGCTGCAGCTGGCGGTCGCCCAGGAGCAGCGCGGCAACCTGTCCGGCGCGCTGGAGCGCTACCGGCAGGCGGCGGCCGGCGGTTCGGCGGAGGGCGCCTTCCGGCTGGCCTCGGTGCTGGACCGGCGGGGGGACGCGGACGCCGAGGCCGAGCACTGGTACGCGCTGGCGGCCGATGCCGGGCACCGGCGTGCCCAGGTGCGGATGGGGGTGCGGGCGGCCGAGCGCGGGGCGCTGGAGATCGCCGAGAGCTGGTACCGGCGGGCCGCCGGGGCGGGCAGTCGCAGCGCGGCGTTCAACCTGGGGCTGCTGCTGGCCCGGCAGGACTGCGAGGCGGAGGCGATGCTCTGGTACACCCGGGCCGCCGACGCCGGGCACGGCCGGGCGGCGCTGCGGCTGGCGCTGCTGGCGCTGCGCCGGGGCGAGCCGGTGCAGGCGGAGAACTGGTGCCGGCGGGCGATCGACTACGGTCCGGCCGAGGTCGCGGAGCGGGCCGGGCGGCTGCTGGGCGCGCTGCACGCCGAGCTGAGCGCGTAGGGCCCGTCCGGGCGGGGCGTCAACTGCCGCTTCGGTGGCGGCAGTCGGGGCACAGGCCGCGGTAGGTGACCTCGGCGGTGGTGACGGCGAAGCCGAAGCGTTCGGCCGCGGGCAGCGCGGCGAGCGGGTCGCCGTGCGGATGGACGTCGCGGATCGCGCCGCAGCCGGAGCAGACCAGGTGCTGGTGGGCGCGGTGGGCGTTGGGGTCGTAGCGCTTGGCGCGGCCGTCGGTGGCGACCTCCAGCACCTCGCCGAGGGTGACGAGTTCGCCGAGTGTGTTGTAGACGGTGGCGCGGCTGATCTCGGGCAGGCGGGCGGCGGCGCGGGCGTGCACCTCGTCCGCGGTGAGGTGGACGTGCTCGCCGTCGAGGACCTCGGCCACCACGCGGCGCTGTGAGGTCAGCCGCCAGCCGCGTCCGCGCAGTCTCTCCAGCAGATCACTCATGGGACCAGAATAAGTCACGCTCCGGGATTAGGGCCAGTATTGACTTGGACGAAGTCCAAGTTAGGATCGTGTCATCACGATCGGATCCCCCGGAGGCAACCCGCCATGACCACGCAGGACGAGCTTCGCCCGACCCTCACCACCGAGGCGGGTGCCCCCGTCGCGGACAACCAGAACACCGAGACCGCCGGCCCCGGCGGCCCGGCCCTGATCCAGGACCAGCTGCTGTTCGAGAAGCTCGCGCACTTCAACCGCGAGCGCATCCCGGAGCGCGTGGTGCACGCCCGCGGCGCCGGCGCGTACGGCACCTTCACGGTGACCGCCGACGTGACGCCCTTCACCCGGGCGGGGTTCCTGTCCGAGGTCGGCAAGCAGACCGAGGTCTTCCTCCGGTTCTCCACGGTGGCCGGCAACCTCGGCGCGGCCGACGCGGTGCGCGACCCGCGCGGCTTCGCGCTGAAGTTCTACACCGAGGAGGGCAACTACGACCTCGTCGGCAACAACACCCCGGTGTTCTTCATCAAGGACGCCATCAAGTTCCCCGACTTCATCCACACCCAGAAGCGGGACCCGTACACCGGCTCGCAGGAGGCCGACAACGTCTGGGACTTCTGGGGCCTGTCGCCCGAGGCCACCCACCAGGTGACCTGGCTGTTCGGCGACCGCGGCATCCCGGCCAGCTACCGCCACCTGAACGGCTACGGCTCGCACACCTTCCAGTGGCAGAACGAGGCCGGCGAGCACTTCTGGGTCAAGTACCACTTCAAGACCGACCAGGGCATCCGCAACCTCACCCAGGCCGAGGCCAACCGGCTCGCCGGCGAGGACCCGGACAGCCACCAGCGCGACCTGCGCGAGGCGATCGAGCGCGGCGAGTTCCCCAGCTGGACGGTGCAGGTCCAGGTCATGCCGGCGGCCGACGCGGCCGGCTACCGCTTCAACCCCTTCGACCTGACCAAGGTCTGGCCGCACGCCGACTACCCGCCGATCGAGATCGGCCGGCTGGAGCTCAACCGCAACCCGGAGAACGTCTTCGCCGAGGTCGAGCAGTCGGTCTTCTCCCCGGCGCACTTCGTGCCCGGCATCGGCCCGTCCCCGGACAAGATGCTCCAGGGCCGGCTGTTCGCCTACGCGGACGCCCACCGCTACCGCGTCGGCATCAACGCCGACCACCTGCCGGTGAACCGCCCGCACGCCACCGAGGCCCGCACCAACGGCCGGGACGGGTACCTGTACGACGGCCGCCACGGCCGGCAGAAGAACTACGAGCCCAACAGCTTCGGCGGCCCGGTGCAGACCGGCCGTCCGCTCTGGGCCGCGACCGCCGTCGACGGCCCCACCGGCACCCACGCGGCGCCCTCGCACGCCGAGGACGACGACTTCGTGCAGGCGGGTGACCTGTACCGGCTGTTCACGGAGGACGAGAAGCAGCGGCTGATCGCCAACCTGGCCGGCTTCATCGCCAAGGTCTCGGCCGACCGCGAGGACATCGTGGAGCGGGCGATCGACAACTTCCGCAAGGCCGACGCCGACTACGGGCAGCGGCTGGAGGCGGCGGTCCGGGAGCTGCGCAAGCAGTAGGACGGGCCGGAACGAGCGGCGGGCCCTGTGACCAGCTCCCACTGGTCACAGGGCCCGCACCATTGCGCCCGGGGCCCCGGGAGCGCTCCGGGGGCGAACGGGCGAACAGCGGCTCAGACGGAGAGCCGCCGCAGGGTCTCGTCGTGCAGCAGGCCGTTGGTGGCCACCGCGTCGGCACCGCCCGGGCCGGGGACGCCGTCCAGGCCGGTGAAGCTGCCGCCGGCCTCCTCGACGACGATGCACGGCGCGGCCATGTCCCAGAGCGACAGCTCGGGCTCGGCGGCGATGTCCACGGCGCCCTCGGCGACCATCATGTAGGACCAGAAGTCGCCGTAGGCGCGGGTGCGCCAGCAGGCCCGGGTGAGGTCCAGGAACGGGTCGAGCCGGCCGCGGTCCTCCCACCCGGTGAGGGAGGAGTACGAGAAGGACGCGTCCTCGATCCGGGACACCCCGGAGACGTGGATCCGGGAGGCCTTGGTCAGGCTGCGGCCCGCGTAGGCGCCCAGGCCCTTGGCGGCCCACCAGCGGCGCTGCAGCGCCGGGGCGGAGACGATGCCGACCACCGGGCGCTCCACGCCGTCCGGGCCGTCCTCCAGCAGGGCGATCAGGGTGGCCCAGACCGGGACGCCGCGGATGTAGTTCTTGGTGCCGTCGATCGGGTCGATCACCCAGCGGCGCGGGCCGGAGCCCTGGAGGCCGAACTCCTCGCCGAGCACGGCGTCGCGCGGGCGGGCGCGCTGGAGGATGCTGCGCACGAGCTCCTCGGCGGCCTTGTCGGCGTCGCTGACCGGCGTCAGGTCGGGCTTGGTCTCGATCTTCAGGTCGAGGGCGCGGAAGCGCTCCAGGGTGACCGAGTCGGCCGAGTCGGCGAGGACGTGGGCGAGTCGGAGATCGTCGTGGTAGTCGGCCATGCCCGAAACCCTAGCTCAGCGGGTCGGCCGGGGAGGGCGGGCGCTCAGTGGGCGGAACCGCTGAGCTGGAGGCCGATCACGCCGGCGATCACCAGGGAGATGGACACCAGTTTGAGCACCGAGGTGGTCTCGTCCAGGAAGGCCATGCCGTAGATGGCGGTGCCGGCGGCGCCGATGCCGGTCCACACGGCGTAGGCGGGGCCGACCGGCAGGCTCTTGAGCGAGAGGGTGAGCAGCCCGAAGCTGCTGAGGGCGAACACGCAGAAGCTGATGGTGGGCCAGAGCTTGGTGAAGCCCTCGCTGAGCTTGAGGTTGATCGCGAAGCCGGTCTCCAGCAGGCCGGCCAGGATCACCAGGGCCCATGCCATCGCGCGCCCTCCCTGTCGATCGACGGACGGGCCGTGTCCGGCCCGACTTTCCTATGATCGCCAGGGAGGGGCGGTCCGACACCTCGAACGGGCCGCGAGCCTCGGGGAAGGGGCGGAGCCCCCGCCGGGCTCAGTCGCCCTCGCGGGCCTCCTTGCTGGCCAGCAGACGGCGCAGCGAGTAGAGCCGGGCGGCCTCGGCGTGGCCGTCGGCGACCCAGGCGTCCAGGGCGCAGTCCGGCTCGTCGTGGCTGCAGGCGCGCGGGCAGTCGACCGTGCCCGGCTCCAGGTCGGGGAAGGCGAGGATGACCCGGGACGGGTCGATGTGGGAGAGGCCGAAGGAGCGGAAGCCGGGCGTGTCGATCACCCAGCCCGGGTCGAGCGCCTTCTTCGAGCCGGGCTTGACGCCGGGCGGCGGGGGCAGCCGCAGGGCCAGGGCGGAGACGGTGGTGTGCCGGCCGCGGCCGGTGACGGCGTTGACGTGGCCGGTCTGCCGCCGCCGGTCCGGGACGAGGGCGTTGACCAGGGTGGTCTTGCCGACGCCGGAGTGGCCGATGAACACCGTGGAGAGTCCGCGCAGGTGCTCGCGGACGGCCTCGGCGCCGGCGGTCTCCAGCTCGTCCCGGCGGGTGACGACGTAGTCGATGCCGAGCGGGGCGTACGACTCCAGCAGCGGCCCGGCCGGGGCGAGGTCGGACTTGGTGAGCACCAGCAGCGGTTCCATGCCCGCGTCGTAGGCGGCGACCAGGCAGCGGTCGATCAGCCGGGGGCGGGGCTCCGGGTCGGACAGGGCGGTGACGATGGCCAGCTGGTCGGCGTTGGCGACGACGATCCGCTCGTACGGGTCGTCGTCGTCCGCGGTGCGCCGCAGCACGGAGCTGCGCTCCTCGACCCGGACGATCCGGGCGAGGGTGTCGGCGTCCCCGGAGAGGTCGCCGACCAGGTTGACCACGTCGCCGACGACGACGCCCTTGCGGCCCAGCTCGCGGGCCTTCATGGCGACGACCTCACGCTCCTGCTTGGTCCCCGGGTCGACCAGGCAGGTGATCCGGCCGCGGTCGACGGTCAGCACCATCGCCTCGTCGGCGTCCTCGTGCTTGGGCCGGATCCGGGTCCGCGGCCGGGAGCCCCGGCGGGCGGGGCGGTTGCGGATGTCGTCCTCGTCGGCGTCCTTGCCGTAGCGGCGCATGGTTCAAGTCTCCGCTCAGGCGTCCGCGGCCGCTCCGCCGAGCAGCTCCGCCCACATCTTGGGGAAGTCGGGCAGGGTCTTGGCGGTGGTGCCCACGTTCTCCACCTCGACGCCGGGCACGGCGAGGCCGAGCACCGCGGCGGCGGTGGCCAGGCGGTGGTCCTCGTAGGTGTGGAAGATGCCGCCGTGCAGCGGGCGGGGGCGGATCCGCAGGCCGTCCTCGGTCTCGCTGACGTCGCCGCCGAGGTCGTTGATCTCCTTGGCGAGGGCGGCGAGCCGGTCGGTCTCGTGCAGGCGCAGGTGGGCGATGCCGTACAGGTGGGACTCGGAGTCGGCGAGGGCGGCGACGGCGGCGATCACCGGGGTGAGCTCGCCGACGTCGTGCAGGTCGGCCTCGATGCCGTGGATCCGGCCGGTGCCGGTGAACTGGAGGCCCTCGTCGGTGTACTCGCAGGCGCCGCCCATCCGGGAGTAGAGGTCGCGCAGCTGGTCGCCGGGCTGGGAGGTGTGGCGGGGCCAGTCGCGGACGGTGACCCGGCCGCCGGTGACCAGGGCGGCGGCGAAGAACGGGGCGGCGTTGGACAGGTCGGGCTCGACGACCAGGTCGCGGCCGAGCAGGGCGCCGGGGGTGACCCGCCAGACGTCCTTCTCGCCGCCGTCCTCGGGGGCGTCGACCTGGGCGCCGGCCAGGCGCAGCATCTCGACGGTCATCCGGATGTGCGGCAGCGACGGGACGGGGCCGCCGACGTGCCGGACCTCGACGCCGTGGTGGTAGCGGGCGCCGGAGAGCAGCAGGGCGGAGACGAACTGGGACGAGGAGGAGGCGTCCAGCTCGACCGGGCCGCCGTCGAGGCCGCCGGTGCCGTGGACGGTGAGCGGGAAGCTGCCGCGGCCGCCGTCCTCGATCCGGGCGCCGAGCGCGCGCAGGGCGTTGATCACGCCGTGCTGGGGGCGCTCGTGGCTGCGCGGGTCGCCGTCGAAGTGGACCGGGCCGTCGGCGAGGGCGGCGAGCGGGGGCAGGAAGCGCATGACGGTGCCGGCGTTGCCGACGTCGACGTTGGCGGGGCCGCGCAGCGCGGGGGCGGGGATGACCCGCCAGGCCTCGCCGCCGCCGGTGCCGCCGGAGTCGTTGTTGACCTTCTCCTCGATGGTGACCCCGAGGGCGCGCAGGCCGTCGGCCATCAGCTGGGAGTCGCGGCTGCGCAGCGGGCGGCGCACCCAGCCGGGTCCGTCGGCGAGGGCCGCCAGCACCAGGGCCCGGTTGGTGACCGACTTGGAGCCGGGAATGGTGACGGTGGCGTCGACGGGGGCGCTGGCGACGGGGGCGGGCCACAAGGAGTCGGTCATGGGGGCCAGTCTAGGGTCCGTGACGGAACGGCCCCTGCTGCGGCCGGATGGCGGGACGGCGGTGATCTAGTGGAGGGGTTGCAGCAGCCAGGTGGCGCCGAGGGCGAGGCAGGCGAGGGCGGTGAGCAGGAAGACGGTGACCCAGGCCAGGGCGGGGACGTGGGTGAGCCGGGCGAGCTGGTCGGCGTCGGAGTCGCGGGCCCAGCCGGTGCGGCGCTGGTGCTGGAGTTCCAGGACCGGGCGGACCGCCCCGAACAGCAGGAACCAGCAGCCGAGGTAGGCGAAGCCGGCCTGGACCTGGGCGCTGCCGAACCAGGACACCAGGAAGAAGGCGCCGCCAGCGACGAGCACGGTGAACAGGCCGAAGGCGTTGCGGATCCGCAGGAGCAGGGCCAGCAGCAGGGCGATGGCGAGCCAGAGCAGCAGGGTGATCCGGTCGGCGGCGAGCAGGGCGGCGCAGCCGAGGCCGAGCAGGGCGGGGGCGGTGTAGCCGGCGGCGGCGGTGAGGACCATGCCGGGGCCGGTGGGGCGGCCGTAGGAGAGGGTGAGGCCGGAGGTGTCGGAGTGCAGCCGGATGCCGGCGAGCTTGCGGCCGGTGGCGAGCGCGGCGAGGCCGTGGCCGCCCTCGTGGGCGATGGTGAC
Source organism: Kitasatospora sp. NPDC059160 (assembly GCF_042755465.1). Classification (NCBI taxonomy): domain Bacteria; kingdom Bacillati; phylum Actinomycetota; class Actinomycetes; order Kitasatosporales; family Streptomycetaceae; genus Kitasatospora; species Kitasatospora sp. NPDC059160. The sequence goes on from NZ_JBHZCN010000036.1 coordinate 9,293, forward strand.
GGCGTTGCGGGTGACGTGCCAGAGCGGGCGGGCGAGGACGGCGAGCAGGGCGGCGCAGCCGGTCGCGAGGACGAGCCAGCCGGGCGGGGCGGCCTGGGTGCCGGTGACCCGGTCCCACAGTTCGCCGAGGTTCTGGTTGTTCGGGTTCATCGGCGGGCTGCGCCTCCGTTCGCTGTGCTGTGTCGTGGATTCGCCGTTCGGGCCGGGTTGGGCCGTTCGGGGCAGCCTCCCATGCGGGGACGGGCGGAGGGGAGCGGGCGGTTCTGCTCCGTGGATGAGGAAGTGCTGAGCGGGCGCGGTGTGGTTGGCTGGCCCGCATGTGCGGTCGCTTCGCAGCCAGCAGCAAGCCGGAGGACGTCGTCGAGCTGTTCGACGTGGAGTTCTGGGACCCGGAGGAGTCCCTGGACCCGAACTGGAACGTGGCGCCGACCAACAGCGCGTACGTGGTGCTGGAGCGGTTGGCCAAGGGGGCGGCGCGGCCGGTGCGGCAGTTGCGGGCGCTGCGCTGGGGGCTGGTGCCGCAGTGGTCGAACTCCGCCGAGACGGCGGTGAAGATGATCAACGCGCGCTCGGACACGGTGCACGAGAAGCCGGCCTACCGGCAGGCCTTCGCCTCGCGCCGGTGCATCCTGCCGGTGGACGGCTACTACGAGTGGCAGACGGTGCCGGGGGAGCGGGGCAAGGCGCGAAAGAAGCCGTTCTTCGTGTCCCGGGCGGACGGCGTCCCGCTGGCGCTGGCGGGGCTGTACGAGTTCTGGCGCAACCGGGCGGTGCCGCCGGGGCACCCGGAGGCCTGGCTGGTGACCTTCACGATCGTGACCACGGACGCCGAGGAGTCGCTGGCGCCGATCCACGAGCGGATGCCGCTGTTCCTGGACCGGCGGGACTGGGGGCAGTGGCTGGACCCGGGGCTGGGCGACCCGGAGGAGGTGCGCCGGCTGCTGATACCCCCGCCGCCGGGGGCGCTGCTGGCCACGCCGGTGTCGCCGGCGGTCGGGAACATCCGCAACAACGGTCCGGAGCTCAAGGAGCCGTGGACCGAGGTCGAGTACGAGACCACACTGTTCTGAGACTTGGGAGCTGCCGGGATGACCACCTCCGAACTCGTCACCACCGGGGCCGGGGACGCCCGGATCACCTACCACCGGGCGGCCGCGCCGAGGGCGGTGCTGGCGCTGGGCCACGGGGCGGGCGGCGGGACCGGCGCCCGGGACCTGGTGGCGCTGGCCGGGCGGCTGCCGGAGCGGGGGATCACGGTGGCGCTGGTGGAGCAGCCGTGGCGGGTGGCGGGGAAGAAGCTGGGCCCGGCGCCGAGGACGCTGGACGTGGGCTGGCTGCCGGTCGCGGAGCGGCTGGCCGGGGCCGGGCTGCCGCTGGTGGTCGGCGGGCGCAGCGCGGGGGCGCGGGTGGCCTGTCGGACGGGGGCGGCGAGCGGTGCGGTGGGGGTGGTGGCGCTGGCGTTCCCGCTGCACCCGCCGGGGAAGCCGGAGAAGAGCCGTGCCGAGGAGCTGCTGGGGTCGGGGCTGCCGACGCTGGTGGTGCAGGGTGCGGCGGACCCGTTCGGCGGGCCGGCGGAGTTCCCGGAGCTGCCGGCGGGGCACGAGCTGGTGGCGCTGCCGTACGGGAACCACGGGTTCGAGGTGCCGAAGCGGGCGTCGGTGGGGCAGGACGAGGTGCTGGAGCTGATCTGCTCGGCGGTGGGGGACTGGGTGCTGGGGCTGCTGTGACGCCGGTGCCGCTGTGGCTCCGGTGCCCGTGTGAGGGGCCGTGAGCAGGGTGTTTCCGCTCGCTCACTCGTGCGAGTGAACGGCGGGTGCGGGCGGGAATGCGGGCGGGGCCGGTGTGGTTGTCGTGTCCGTCAGCATGAGTCACCGGTGAGAGGTAGGGCAGATGGGTTCGATCGCGTGCCCCGAACGGCCGGAGGAGCGCGAGGCCGCCGCGGCGTTCGCCCCCTCCTGGTCGGACTGGCTCGACGCGGGCGAGAAGCCCGTCAGCCCGATATCCTCCATTTCTGGGCGGCCCGCAGTGGGCCGTGCCCGTCATGCCGAGGAGGTGGGTCCGGTCGTCGGGACCGAGCACGAGGCCGATCCGGGCCGTGGCCCGGACGAGGCCCTGCCTGCGGGCGAGGCGCTCACCGGTGAGGAGCTGGCCGAGGCGATCGGTGAGGACACCTTCCGGGTGTCGGCGGAGGAGTCCGAGGAGGCCCGGCGGGAGCGCTTCGAGCGCGACGCCCTGGGCTACCTCGACCCGATGTACTCGGCGGCGCTGCGCATGACGCGCAACCCCGCGGATGCGGAGGACCTGCTCCAGGAGGCGTTCGCCAAGGCGTACGCGTCCTTCCACCAGTTCCGTGAGGGCACCAACCTCAAGGCCTGGCTGTACCGCATCCTCACCAACACGTTCATCAACTCGTACCGCAAGAAGCAGCGGGAGCCCCAGCGCACCGCGGCGGAGGAGATCGAGGACTGGCAGCTGGCCAGGGCCGAGTCGCACATGTCGACCGGTCTGCGCTCGGCCGAGACCCAGGCGCTCGACCACCTGCCCGACAGCGACGTGAAGGACGCGCTCCAGGCGATCCCGGAGGAATTCCGGATCGCCGTGTATCTCGCGGACGTAGAAGGCTTTGCGTACAAGGAGATCGCGGACATCATGGGTACTCCCATCGGTACGGTGATGTCCCGGCTGCACCGCGGCCGCCGGCAGCTGCGCGGCATGCTGGAGGATTACGCCCGTGAGCGCGGGCTGGTCCCGGCCGGCAGCGGGGCAGGGCAGGAAGCGAAGGGCTCGGGCTCATGAGCTGCGGCGATCCGCACGAAACCGAGTGTGGCGAGGTCCTCGACCACCTCTATGAATTCCTCGACAACGAGATGGCCGAGGGCGACTGCGCCAAGCTGCGCGTGCACTTCGAGGAGTGCTCGCCCTGCTTGAAGCAGTACGGGCTGGAGCAGGCGATCAAGGCGCTGATCAAGCGTTCCTGCGGCTGCGACGACACCCCGACGGACCTGCGCAGCAAGGTCCTGGCCAGGATCGACTCGATCCGGGCCGGGCAGCGCTCGGGCGAGCCGGTGGTGGTCGCCGTGGAGACGACCGTCGAGGTGCACGTCGAGGCGGCCCGTCCGGCGCCCAGGCCGGTGCAGGCGCGCGAGGACGCGGGTGACGCGCCGGGCGTGCGCCCCGGTGCGCCGGTCGAGGCCGGAGCGCCGGCCGAGTAGTCCGGCGCAGCGGCCCGTACGGCCCGCCGGCGAGGGCGGTGCCGAGCGGTTCGGGCAGGGAGTTCAGCGGCCCCGGGAGCATGCGCTCCCGGGGCCGCTCCCGTTCTGCTCGCATGCGCCCTCACTCGTTCGAGTGAGTTGGCGGTGCGCCAACTGCGCCATTGCGCGATCATGCGTCCCCACGCCCGGACGGCGGCCTATCCTCCTGACGGACGCTCACCGCCGGTCAGCCCGGCGCGCTGAGGCAACAGGGCCCGGACGCGGGGAGGCCGAGATCGCTACCGACAGTGGAGGCGCGACCCTGCCGCGGGGGGCTGCGCGCTACCTGGTGGCCGTCCCGGTGGCGGCCCTGTGCTGCCTGCTGCCGCTGCTGCCCGAGACCGTCACGCCCGGGGTGCCGCGCTGGCTCGGACACCCGGCGGACTGGCCCAAGATCGGACTGCTCGGCTTCCTGCACGGCTGCTGGGAGTCGCTCGCCCAGGGCCTGCCCACCCCCTGCTCGCTCCTGCTGCGCCGGCTGCTGCGCCGCCCCGCGCCCGCCGGACGGGTCCCCGCCCGCCCCGGGGCGAACGCCTTCTTCCCGGTGCTGTTCGCCGGGGTGCTGATGCTCCCGCCGGCCGCGGCCGCCCTGGTCGCCGCCCCCGCCGCCCTGCTCGGCGGCCCCACCGGCCCCGGCTGCCGAGGCCGCCAGCTGTTCAACGGCTCGCAGCTCGCGCTGTGCGCCTTCGCCTCCTCGGTCGCCTTCCACCTGCTGCACGGCCCGCAGCTGCTGCTCGGCTCCCGCTTCCCCGCCGCACTGCTGCCCGGCTTCGCCGCCGTCGGCGCGTTCTGCCTGGTCAACGGGCTGGTGGTGGGGGTGATGGTGGTGCTCAGCGAGAGCCGGCCGGTCACCGAGGTGCTCCGCGGGGCCTGCGCGGTGTGCGGGCTGCCGGTGCTGGTGCACGCGGCCGGCGGACTGATGGTCGCGGTGCTCTGGCAGGGCCCGTACGGGGCGTTCGCCGCCCTGCTGGCCCTGCTGCCGCTGTCCATCTCGGCCTGGGTCTTCGCCCAGGGCCAGCGCGAACGGGACGCCCACCAGGCCACCGTGCAGTCGCTGGTGCAGGCGGTGGAGATCAAGGACGCCTACACCCGGGGGCACAGCGAACGGGTCGGCCGCGCCTCGGTGCTGATCGCCGATCAGCTCGGCATGGAGCCCGAGCGGCTGCGCACCCTGCGCTTCGCCGGGATCCTGCACGACGTCGGCAAGCTCGGCGTGGCCACCGAGCTGCTGCGCAGAAACGGTCCCCTCGACGAGGACGAACGCCGCGCCGTGGAGGTCCACCCGGTGTACGGGTACGAGCTGGTGCGCGGGATCGACTTCCTCGGTGAGGCGCACGCCGGGATCCTGCACCACCACGAGCGGATGGACGGGCGCGGCTACCCGAGCGGACTGGCCGGCGAGCAGATCCCCGAGTTCGCCCGGATCATCTCCGTCGCCGACGCCTTCGACTCGATGACCTCCACCCGCTCCTACCGGCGCGGCCGCCCCGTCGCCGAGGCGGTGACCGAACTGGAGCGCTGCTCCGGCAGCCAGTTCGACCCGGTGATGGTGCGGGCGCTGATCGACGCGCTGGCCGTGCACGACTGGCAGCCGGTGGTGCACTCCGAGGACTGCGTACGGGCCGTCCCGGACATCCCGCTCGGGGTGCCCGAGCCGGTGCGGGCCGCGCCCGGACGGGTGCCCGCCCAGGGCGGGGTCCGCCCCGCGGCCGGGCAGCCGTGACCGGGCGCGCGGCCGGGGGCGGGGGCCGGGCCGAGGGCGGGGGCGGTTCGGGGCACGGGGTCGGGGCCGGTTCGGGGCACAGGAGCGGGCACGGGGCCGGTTCGGGGCGTGGGCGTGGGCGCACCGCGCGGGGTGTGCACGCGGCCGCCGCCGTCTTGGTGGTGCCGGCGTTCGGCGCGGTGGCGGTGCGGGGGATCGCCGAGCCGAGGGTCGCGCTGGCGTTCACCGCGCTGATCGCGCTCGGCGAATGCGTCCGGATCACCCTTCCGGGTGACCGTGAGCAGGCGCCCATCGGTGCGGCCGGCGCGCTGGCGTACGCCCTGCTCGGGCCGCTGCGCGGGGTGCCGACCGCGCACGGCACCCTCCAGGTCGTCGCGGTGACCGGGGTCGGCCTGCTGCTGGGCTGGCTGCCCGGGCTCGCCCTGCCGCACCGGCCGGGGCGCCCGCACCGGCGGCCGCCCTGGGCGGACCCGGCCCGGCGGGACAGCGCGGCCCGCCGGCTGCTCGCGGTCGGCTTCGCCGCCGCCGTGTTCCAGCCGCTCTACAACGGCGGCCTGGTCGACCGCTTCTCCCCCGAGGGCCCCGCCTACGGGGCCTTCCTGACCGCCGTCGCCGCGCTCGCCGCGCTCTGCGACGCGACGCTCGCGGCGCTGCTGCGCTCCTCGGGCCCGTCCTCGCCCGCCCGCCGTTCGACCGGAGGGCGGGCCGGGCGCAGCTGGGGGCACCTGCCCGGCGCCGCCCAGGGAGCCGTCGGCGACCGGCCACGGCGCGACGGGGCGTGCGCCCCGGCGGCGGCCCGCGGGCGGGAGCCCGAGGACGGGCCCGGGGCCGGCGGGCCGCGCTTCCCGGCCGCGCTGGAGGACGAACTGCGCTCGCTGTTCGGGATCGGTTCGGCGATCGTCGCCACCGGGATGCTGGTCAGCCTCGCGGCCGGCGAGGTCGGGCTGTGGGCGCTGCCGCTGTTCTGCACCCCGTTGCTGCTCGCCCAGGTCTCCTTCCGGCGGGCGGCCGCGGTGCGGGCCACCACCGGGCAGACCATCGCCAGCCTGGCCCGGGCCACCGAGGTCGCCGGGTACACCCCGCACGGGCACGCGCGCCGGGTCGCGGACACGGCGTGCGCGCTCGGCCGCGAGCTGGGGCTGGGCACCCGTGAGCTCGCCCTGCTGGAGTACGCGGCGCTGATGCACGACGTCGGGCAACTCTCCCTGGTCGAACCGGTGCCGGACGGCGCCACCGCGCTGCTGCCCGCCGTCGAGCAGCAGCGCATCGCCCGGCTCGGCAGCGAGGTGATCAGCCGCACCGGGGTGCCCCGGCAGGTCGCCGAGCAGGTCGCCCGACTGGCCGACCCCTGCCCCGGGCCGGTGGGCGGTGAGGGCCCGGTGCCGCTCGCCGCCCGGATCATCCGCGTCGCCAACGCCCACGACGACCTGCTCACCGCCGCCCGGGGGCGGGGCCTGGGCGAGGCGGTGGGGCGGCTGGAGGCGCTGGAGGTGCTGCGGCTGGGGCGCGGGCGGGTCTACGACGCCCGGGTGGTGGACGCCCTCGCCCGGGTCGGCGGGCAGGGGCGGGGCTGAGGGCCGGCTGCCGGGGGCGGGGGTCGGTGGGCAGGGTCGGGGCTGAGGGTCGGCCGCCGAGAGCGCCGTCCTCGCGAGGGGTGTGGTGGCGTCCGCCCGGGGGCCCGCCCGCCCGCCGGGGCGCGGCGGTGCGGTCGGGGCGCGGCCGGGCGGCGCCCGTCCGGGGTTGAGGAGGTGCGCTCCGACGGGCAGGCTGGGGAGGGGCGGCCCCAACCTCGGCGGTGGGGAGCGCGGGCGGGGGCGGGCGTGGTTGGATGCGGTCGTAGCGTGGAACACCGACCCGGAGCACCGGGACCCGGGCCCCGTCGAGGACGGGACGGGCCCGGCGGCAAGGGACTTGAGCGGACGACGACGGCAGGGACGAACGTGAGGATCTTCCACCGGGCACGGCACCGGCCGTCCGCCACCTGGCGGCAGACGACCGACCGGGCCTTCACGCTGATCGGCGACGGCCGCTACGAGGACGCCGGCGCCCTGCTGGTGATGGCCGCCGACCTGGAGCCCTGGCTGTCCGACTCCTGGTTCAACCTCGCCCTGCTGCACAAGTTCCGCCGCGACTGGGAGCAGGCCCGCTCGGCCGGCCTGCGCGCCGTCGCCCTGCTCGACCGCGAGCAGGGCGCCCCCGACTGGTGGAACCTCGGCATCACTGCCACCGCCCTCCAGGACTGGCCGCTCGCCCGCCGCGCCTGGCAGGCCTACGGGCTCAAGCTGCCCGGCGGCCCCGGCGGGGACGGCCCGGTCAGCCTGGAGCTGGGCACCACCCCGGTGCGGCTGTCCCCCGACGGCGAGTCCGAGGTGGTGTGGGGCCGGCGCCTCGACCCCGCCCGGATCGAGGTGCTGTCCATCCCGCTGCCCTCCTCCGGCCGCCGCTGGGGCGAGGTCGTGCTGCACGACGGCGCCCCGCACGGCGAACGGGTCACCGACGGCGTCGCCTACCCCGTCTTCGACGAGATCGAGCTGTGGGCGCCCTCCCCGGTGCCGACCTACGTGGTGCTGCTGCAGGCCGCCACCGCCGGCGACCGGGACGCGCTGGAACGGCTGGTCGCCGACGCCGGCTACGCCGCCGAGGACTGGACCTCCTCGGTGCGGCTGCTGTGCCGCGCCTGCTCGGAGAGCCGGATGGCCGCCGACGACGGGATCGTCGCCCACCACGACCCCCACGACGACGGCGACGCCGCCCACCCCGGGCACCTCAGCCACCTCAGCCAGGGCGGCGCGGCCGGGATGTCCTGGCTGGTCGAGCGCGAGTGCGGGCTCGCCGCCCCGGCCCACCTGGTCCGCTCCCTGCTCGACCGCTGGGTCGCGGCCGCCCCCTCGACCAGGGCCTACCGGGATCTCGAAGAGGTCTGCTGATCCCGCTGAGTACCCTGGTGAGGTACGCGTAGACCTATGGGAGCGGAAGACAATGGCGGAGCAGCACGACCACCAGCACGAGCACGACGTGGAGGGGGCGGCGCCCGAGGCCCCCGCGAAGGTGATCGGTGAGGAGCCCGACCTCACCAAGGGCACCGCGCGCCCGATCACCGTGGTCGGCAATCCCGTGCTGCACCGCGAGGTCAAGGACGTCACCGCGTTCGACGCCGAACTCTCCGCGCTGATCGACGACATGTTCCAGTCGATGTACGCCGCCGAGGGCGTCGGCCTGGCCGCCAACCAGATCGGCGTCGACCTCAAGGTCTTCGTCTACGACTGCCCGGACGACGACGGCGTGCGCCACATCGGCCACGTGATCAACCCGAAGCTGGAGGAGTACCCGGCCGACCGGCGCCGCGTGCTCGACGACAGCAACGAGGGCTGCCTCTCCGTCCCGACCGCCTACGCCGAGCTGCCGCGCCCGGACTACGCGGCCGTGACCGGCGTCGACAAGGACGGCACCCCGATCCGCGTCGAGGGTACCGGCTTCTTCGCCCGCTGCCTGCTGCACGAGACCGACCACCTGTACGGCACCCTCTACATCGACAAGCTGTCGAAGCGGGACCGCAAGGACGCCCTCAAGCAGATGGCCGAGGGCACCGCGAAGTACGCGACGGTGCCGAACGAGTAACGGCTGAGCGGTAGTCGGCGAAGGCCGGTGCGGATCTCCCGCACCGGCCTTCGGCGTTTCCGGGGGGCGAATCTTCCGAAACGCATTCCCTTTTCCCGAGGGATGTTGGAGGATTTCACACTGGCCCGAGGAGCCGTCCGGGCGGTATTCGGCAGTTGTCGGGGAAATCTTCGTGAACACGTTTCCCGGGTGGCGGTTCACATGGATTCCGGCCGCTCGGTGATCACATTTCGCCAACCCCCGTACGGGACTTGCGGAGCTCCCGCGCGGCAGCGGTAGTTTCAGGGCGCCGCAGCCCCACCAGGTGCACACGGCACTCCGGGTGAACTCCCCCCACCCGCCGTGCACCTCTGCGAATTCCCCCACATCCCCATGAACGACCAGTCCGTGACCACTGCTGTGATGTGGAGGCAAGGCATGCGCGACGCCCTCCGGGACGAGCGCCCGACGGTGATTCCGTCGGGCGGGTACGAGGCACTTCCGTATTCCCGCCGCTGCCAGGAGATCTGGCGGCGCGGCGAGCACCTGCTCATCGGCGTCAGTTCCGGCAACAGCTATTTCAGCGCCCGGCGGATCACCGAACTCGTCCGGTGGGGGTGGGAGTTCTTCGAGCGGATCGACATCGTCTACGCCGACCTGCTCGTCGGCACCCAGTTCGAGACCTTCGGCTACGCCCCCGAGCAGGCCGAGCGCCGGGCCCGCAAGGAGGTTAAGGCCACCGCCCGCCGGATCGAGCGGGGCGTCGAGGAGGCCGGCCCGCGGGGCGACGTCCGGGACGTCCCGGACGTCCGGGTGCACGCCCTCTCCTCCTTCACCGGCGACCGCGCCTACCAGCGGCTGCACCGGCGGGCCGTCGACGCCCTGCGGACCGACCCGGAGTTCCGGGCGGCCGCCGAGGGCATGGCCCGCGGCTTCCTGGCCGCCCGGCTGGACGAGGGCCTCGCCCCCAGCGAACCCCAACTCGCCGCCGGTCTGCGGTACATCGCCGCCGAACTGCCGTTCTTCCTGGACACCCCGGCGCTGCTGGGGGTGGGCTCCTCGGTCAGCTGCTACCACCTGCAACTCCCGCTCACGCCCGTCCTGTTCGGCCGGGACGAAGGTCTGCGCGCCGCGGCGGGCCAGGCGTACGCGGTGATCCGGCCGGCTGCGGCGTCCTCCGTCGTCGAGGCCGTAGAAGCCGCTGTGCCCGCGTAGTCGACCGTCCGGACCGCCGAACTTCCCCGAGGAGCAACGCCCGTGAGCACGACCGTGACCGTGACCCACCCGCCGACCACCGACATCGCCTTCCCGCTCTCCCGCCGGGGCGACGTCCTGCCCGCCGAGGCGAACCGGCTGAGGGAGGAGACCCCGATCGCCAGGGTCCGTACCCTGACCGGCGATCCGGCCTGGCTGGTCAGCAGCTACGCGCTGGCCAAGCAGGTCCTGGAGGACGAGCGGTTCAGCCTCAAGGACACCGCCAACCCCGGCGTCCCCCGCCAGTACGCGCTGACCATCCCGCCCGAGGTGGTCGACAACATGGGCAGCATCAACAGCGCCGGACTGCGCGACGCCGTCATGAGGACCCTCTCCCCGCGGGCCGACCGCGCCCTCGACGGCTGGCTCCAGGCCGAGGCCCACCGGCTGATCGACGTACTCACCGCCCAGGGCGCCCCCGGCGAACTCCGCGACGGCTTCGCCGACCCCTACTCCGCCGCACTGCACTGCCGACTGCTCGGCATCCCGGCCGAGGACGGGCGGCGGCTGATGGCCGGTGTCGACCTCGCCTTCCTCACCAGCCCGGTGCCCTTCGCCGGTGCGGTCCCCAACTGGTACAAGGACCTCGGCCACGTGCTCGGGCGGTTGAACGCCGATCCGGAACCGGTGGACGGCCTGCTCGGCCGGTTCGCCGCGCTGCGCCGTTCCCCGGACGTCGCGGACCGGGTCGGCGACGAACTGCTCGCCACCGTCGCGCTGTCGCTGTTCGGCGCGGGAGCGGTGTCGACCTCGGCGTTCCTGCTGAACGCGGTCGTCTACCTGTGCGAGCGGCCCGAACTCGCCGACCGGCTCCGGCGGGAGCCGGCGCTGATCGGGCGCGCGGTGGACGAGTTGCTGCGGGTGAACCTGTCGATCGGCGACGCCCTGCCGCGGCTCGCGCTCGCGGACGTCCCGGTGGGCGGGGTGCTGGTGAAGGAGGGCGAACTCGTGCTCGTCCTGGTCGAGGGCGCCAACTACGACCCGGCGGTCTTCCCGGATCCGGAGCGGATCGACTTCGACCGGCCGAGCAACCCGCACCTCGCCTTCGGCGCGGGCCGGCACTTCTGCCCGGCCTCGGCGCTCGGCCGCACCCACGCCGAGATCGCCCTCACCGCGCTCGTCGAACGGCTCCCGGGCCTGCGGCTCGCCGTTCCCGCCGACCAGCTGGCCTGGCGGCCGGGGTTCATCAAGCGGCTGCCGGAGCGGCTGCCGGTGGTGTGGTGAGCCGAGGGCCTTCGGGGCCGGTACGGACCCGTCCGTACCGGTCCCGTCGGTATCGGCCCCGTCGGTATCGGCCCCTGCGCCGTTCGGTCACACCAGGAGCCACTCCGGGCCGTAGGTGAAGCGGGGGTCGGCCGGGAGCTCGACGTCGACGATCTGCTGGGCGGTGTCGCGCAGTTGGCCCATCAGGCCGATCGCGGTGCCGAGCTGGGACGGGTCGCCGCCCCAGGCGCGTTCGAGGGCGTGCAGCATGGCGCTGTCGTGCTGGTTGAAGGCGTCCAGCAGCCCGGCGGTGGGCCCGTCGCGCGAGTTGGGGTCGCCCTGGCGGGGCCAGCCGCCCTTGGGGACCCGGGCGACCGGGAAGGTGTCCGGCAGCGGGACGTCGGCGCCGGCGAACTCCCACGTCTTCGTCGTGGGGTTCTGGACGAGCTTCCGGCCGACGGCGATCTCCTGGAAGGCGTAGTAGTGGGCGAGTTCGCCCGGGGCACTGGGGAACGGGTCCTCCGGGGAGGCGGGCGTACGTGGGGAAGACGTTGGCGATGCGCTGGTAGAAGGCGCCGATCGTGTTGCCGTCGGCGGCGTAGGCGAGCGGGTTCTCGGGCTTCTCGATGCCGGTGCGGCCCGGGAGTTCAGTCGGACGGGCGGCGCGCGGTGGCCGTCGACGCGGTCGCTAGCGCGGGGCGGCTCGGACGGATGTGGCGTCGAGGGCTGCCTCGTTGACGGGTGTGGCGTCGAGGGCCGGGGCGATGGCGGTGAAGGCCTGGTCGGTCAGGGCGGCCGGGTCCGCCGTTCCGCCGCTCGCGCTCCAGCACTGGAGCACGACGTCGAAGGCGGTCAGGGCCATTCCCGCGGCCATCCGGGGGCGGAGTCCGGCCGCGGCGTCCACTCCCAGCCGGTCGGCGAGTTCGGCGGCCAGCTCCTCCCGCCACTGCGACTGGTGCTCCAGGAGGCGGGCGCGCAGCGCGGGTGTGCCGAGGATCAGCCGGACCACGCGCAGGGTTTGCTCGGAGTGGCCGGCGCACGCGTCGACGGCGGCCCAGACGGTGTGCCGCAGGGCGGTGGAGGGGCTCTCCCCGGCGGGCCGTGCGGCGAGTTCGGCGCGCATGCCGTCGCCCAGCTCCGCGAGGAAGCGGACGACCACGTCCTCCTTGGAGGCGAAGTAGCGGAAGAACGTCCGCTTGGACATGCCGGTGGCGGCCGCGATCTCGTCGACCGTGACCGTGTCGAACCCGTGCTCGGCGAACAGGCCCAGTGCGGCCCTGGTCAGTTCGTCGGAGACGAGCCGGCGCTTGCGCTCGGCCAGGCTCGGGGCGGGGAGGGTGGTCATCCCGTGATGCTACACGCGGGGCCGTTCCTGGCGCCTGGAGTCGTACTTGACACTTGGTGACATGAGCGGCAGCGTGTGTCGCATGACGAAGCCTCAAGCGTGGAACGCCGACCGGATCCCGGACCAGACGGGGCGACTCTTCGTCGTCACGGGTGCCAGCAGCGGCCTCGGGCTGGCGACCGCCCGCGCCCTCGCCCACCGGGGCGGCCGGGTCGTCCTCGCCGTCCGCGACGAGGCCAAGGGGCGGCGCGTCGCCGCGGAGATCACCGCCGAGCGCCCGGGGGCGTCCCTGGAGGTGCGGCGCCTCGACCTGGCCGACCTCGACTCCGTCCGCGCCTTCGCCGAGCGGCTGCGCTCCGACGGCCTCCGCCCGGACGTCCTCGTGAACAACGCGGGTGTGCTGGCCCCGCCGCGCACACTCAGCGCGCAGGGGCACGAGCTCCAGTTCGCGGCCAACCACCTCGGACACTTCGCGCTCACCGGGCTGCTGCTCGACCTGCTGGCCGGCGGGACCGACCCCCGGGTGGTCACCGTGAGTTCGGCCAACCACCGGCAGGGGCGGTTCCACTTCGACGACCTCACCGGCGAGCGCGGGTACTCGCCGATGGGGCGCTACAACCAGTCGAAACTGGCCAACGCCGTCTTCGGCCGGGAGCTCCACCGGCGTCTCACCGCCGCAGACAGCCCGGTCCGCAGCCTGCTCGCCCACCCCGGGTATGCGGCCACCGGCATCCAGGCGGGCTCGGTCGGCCCGGTGAAGCTGCTCTTCGGCCGCCTCCTGCGCCCGCTCGCCCAGACCCCGGCCCGGGGCGCGCTGCCCCAACTCTTCGCCGCTACCGCCCCGGACGCCCTCGGCGGGCAGTTCATCGGCCCGGGCGGGATGGGGGAGCTGCGCGGCGCCCCGAAGGTCGTGCGGCTCGCCCCGAGGGCGACCGACGCCGAGACGGCGCGGCGGCTCTGGGAGCTCTCGGAGCGGCTGACGGACGTCCGCTTCGCGCTCTGACGGAGCAATTTTCGCCCTGCGGGGGCGAGTCGGGCGGCGCGCAGGAAGTCGGGCCGGCCGACTTCCTGCGCTGGTGGGGGATTCGGCTCCGCTGTCGGAGGGTGGGTCTAGCGTGCCCGGCAAGATCATCGGCAGGTTCGCCGGGGTCGGGCGGAGCGATCGTGCGGGGGTGTGTCCTGGTGGGCTGGTGGGAGCGGAAAGCGGAGGAGGAGCGGGCCCGGTGGGTGCTCGATCCGCTGGTGGGGGTCGGGCCGCTGCGGTTCGGGATGAGCCCCGACGAGGTCAGGGACGTCCTTGCGGAACACCCTTCCCCGGTGCAGAGCACCCAGGGCCGGGTGTGCTGGCAGGGGTACCACCATGGTACGGGCGTGACCGCGATCTACGGGCCGGACGAGCGGCTGGCGGCGGTGGCGGTCGACGCGAACACCGGACCACTGGTGCGGCTGCGAGAGGTGGAGCTGATCGCCCGGGTGCCGTCCGAGGCCCGGGCCGAGGTCCACGCGCTCGCCGGCCGGGAGGGCGTTCCGGTCGGGGTGAACTGGAGCGGCGATCCGGAGGTCGCGGCCTGGGGCGTGTCCATGGGCGCCGATCAGGAGTGGGGCACGTCGCCCGACGGGTACCTGGAGCGGCGGGACGCGATGCTCACCGGTGCCCTGCTCGTCGGCCCTGAGCTGGCCGAGGACCCGTACGGGGCCGAACCGGTGCTCGCGTGGCGCGACGTCCGCAGGCTGGAGGCGAACTCCGGCTCCTGGCCGGTGACGTCCGACCAGGACCGGCCCCGCTGGGACTGGACACCGCTGGAGCGGGTCGGCCCGCTGCGGTTCGGGATGAGCCCGAGGCAGGTGGCGGCCGCGCTGGGCGGTGAGACGCCGGCCGCCCGGCGGGGGTGGTGCTACCAGTCGATGCGGCACTACGGGGCCCGGCAGTGGATCCTGTCGGAGGACCAGTTCGACCGGGCCGGAGTGACCGCGCACTACTGGTACCAGCAGGGGTTTCCCACCCTGGCGGCCGTGACCGTGAACGGCCGTACCGGGCCGCAGCTGGAGTTCGAGGGCCTGCCGCTGATCGGCCGGACGGTCTCCGAGGTCGATGCGGCCCTCACCCGGTACGTCGAGAGCCAGGACGGGACGCTGCTCATCGGCTGCGACGGAGACCTCGGGCCGGACGGCTCCGGCATGTCCGTGCGCGCCACCAGGGCCGGGGACACCGTGGTGAGCGGTGCCCGGTTCCACGCGGAGGACTGGGACGACCACGGCTGACCCGGTGCGGTGCGGTGTGGCGTTGTGTGGTGCACGGGAAGTCGGCCCGGCCGACTTCCTGCGCACAGATGTCCTTGCCCCCGCCCGGGCGTGAACGCCGGGCGGGGGCAAGCTCTGGCTCTACCACTGGGGCATCGGCTCCAGGACGAAGCCGCGGAGCGGCACGTCATCGGTGGGCGGGCCGTAGGTGGGATCTTCCGGGGCTTCCTGCTGCCGTCGGTAGCAGGCAACCAGCTCCGCGTACCGGGGGTCGATCCACTCTTCCATCCGAGTACCTCCTGTCGGCTGGTCGGCAGGGTACGCCGCTCAGGCCACCTTCGGCTTGTGGCAAGGGTGTTCGGGCTTCGGCATCGGCTTGATCGGGCCGTCCTTGGCGGGGGCGTGCTGGCAGCCGGCGGCGACGGTCACCAGGCTGTCGTCGTCGGGAGCCCGCCACAGGTCCAGGTCGATGTCGAACCCGACCGCGCGGATGGCGGCCTGTGTGTGTCGGAGGATGTTCGGGTCGTAGTTCTCGGTGCCGTATCCCGGGCTGTGGTGGACGAAATCGCCGAAGCGCGCACACAGATCCGCGTAGGCCTCGGTGTGCTGGATGAGGGCGTGCCAGCCCTCGTCCACGATGCGGCTCGGCACGATGGCGATGTCACGGCGAAGTGCACCCGTGACGACGAACGCGATCGCCTCCCGGGTGATCCGCCTGGCCATGGGAACTCCCAGGCCCTGGTTGTTGTCGAGCACCGTCGAGACGACGGAGTCGAAGGTCAACGGCCCCAGCAGGACATCGGCCAGGTGGGGGAGGTTTGCGCTCAGCGGCTCGGGGGGTTCGGCGGTCATCATGCTGCTCCTCTCGGTCGGGGCCACCCGCATCAGCCCCACAGGCTGATGCGGGTGGTGAGCTGGTCGGCGGGGACCTGGCGCGGTGGGGCCTCCGGCTCGAACAGGGGCCGCACCAGGGCCCTGCCGTCCTGGGCGCCCACCACCTCGACCAGGCGCCCGGTGGTGAGGTCTTTCCGGACCGGGCTGTTGTTGACCCGCTCCATGAGTTCCGCGTGGGTGCGGCGCGGCTTCGGGCCGGACGGTGCGGGATCCGCAGCGGACATGGAGGGCCCCCGTGGCTCGGCTTGTTTCGGCGAGTCATCAAATTACGGGGGCGGAGAGCCGGTTTCTATGCGCTTTCCTGTTCGCGAAGGAACTCGTCGCGGATGCTTTCGACCAGCGCGCGCATGTCGGCGCCGTGCAGCGCTACGGAATCGAACCGTGAGAAAGTCGAGAGATAGAGGCTGATGTCCCTCGGGTCACGAGTGGTGATCTCCGAGTGGAACGTCTCCACGATGACCAGGCGTTCGTCGTACATGCTGAAGCATGTCATTGGGAAGTCCGGCATGCGCCCGGAGAGTGGCAGGACGCCGATGGTGACGTTGGGGAGCCGAGACAGCGATACCAGGCGATCGAGCTGTGTGGCCATGACCGAAGGCGCGCAGACCCGCCACCGCAGTACGTGTTCGCAGATGACGAAGTGGAACTCCCGCCGGCGGTCGTACAGGACGGCCTGCCGGTCCAGCCGGGCGGCGATGGTCCTCGCCTTGGCTTCCTCCGGAAGCTCCGGGGGCAGTGCGAACACCGCCGAGACGTATTCGGCGCTCTGGAGTAGTCCTGGAATCAGTTGACCCTGGAACAGCCGGAGAAGGTTCGTTTGGGACTCAATGGCCTTGATGGCGTTCTGGTGTTTCCAGTGGCCCATGCGGCGTAGTTCCCGCCAGGCCGTCTCCTCGGTCGCCGCACCGCGAGCTGCTTCCAGGAATTCTGACTTGGCCTCGCCGGATATTCCGAGCGCCGTCAGGATGAGGTCCACGTCCTGCACGCTCGGAAGGGTCTTGCCGGTTTCGATCTTCGAGAGCTTGGCCGGAGACATGGAAGCCCTGCGGGCGGTGGTCTCGGCTGTCTTGTCCGAGGCGACCCGCAGCGCCCGCAGGGCCTTGCCCAAGTCCTTGTGCTGGTCTCCGCTCAACCTGCCGAGTACTCCCCGAAGGGTACGGCGGCCGCCAAGGCGATCTCCCGGTACCGCTGGTACTCGCTCAGGCGGTCGTCGGGCAGTAGTTCCGCGCCGAGGAACTGTCCTGCGTCGGTGTAGTGCATCCGGTAGACCTGGGCGTCGTCGAACAGCCAGAAGTCGTGGTCGGGCAGGCCGGCCACCTCCTGCCAGGCCGTGTCGATGATGCCGATCGACTCGCCGGCCGTGATGTTGCCGGGATAGGAGGCCAACTCGTAGCGGAGGTAGTCCGAGAGGGGCGATCGGAGGACGTGCACCCGGGCCACCTGCTTGCCCAGGTCCGTCATGGAGCGGACCCAGGGATTGTCGGAGGACTCCGGCGGCAACCCCTCGCCCGCGAGGAAGGCGGCGAATTCCTCACGCTCGTCGTCCACGTCGTAGACGGCCAGGGTTTCGAGCCGGAAGGCCGTTCGTTCGAAGGCCTCGAAAAGGCGGCCGAATTCTTCACCCTTGAGCATGGAAGTACCTCTCCAGGACGTCGGCAGGCATCAGGACCGCCGACTCACCGGGCGGCAGGTTCAGTTGCGCGAGGCGGACGGGGTCGGTGATCACGTGGCCCTGGGCCACGTAGTCCCCGTCCTCCGTGCGCCAGAGGGTGGGGCATGCCCCGTTCTTGCAGGACCCGCTCCCGGACAGCCAACGCAGCATCACGTGCTCCCAACTCGTCGGTGGTTCCTGGTGCTCGATGCTTCCGGCTCTCCAGGTCGAGGGTCAAGGACCTGATCTTTCCGGAACGGGAAAGCCGTCCATCTGCCCCCGGCCGGTGTGAACACCGGCCGGGGGCAGGGGGGTTCAGGGGCGGTGGCGGGTGGTGATGGTGAGCGGGTGGGCGGTTCGGTCCGCCGTGTCGCCGAGGTAGAGGGTGACGGACCAGCGGCCGCTGCGGGCGAGGGAGTGGGCGACGCCGTTGTTGCCGCCCGGGCCGATGCAGAGGCGGAGGAAGTCCCGGTGGGCGGCGCGGACGGGGTGTCGGCGGACGTGGTCCCACAGGACCGGGAGGGCGTGGTCGAGGCTGGGGAACACGGTGGGCAGCATGATCCCCGCGATCCCGGCCCGGACGGGGCTCACGCGGCGGCCTCGGCGGTGGGCACGGTGATGTGGCACCAGATGAACTTGCCGATGCCGCCCCTGCGCGGGCAGCAGCCCCACGCCGAGGCCAACTCCTGGACGAGGAGCAGGCCCCGGCCGCTCTCGGAGGTGAGGGAGGCGGGCCGGAGCGAGGGCTTCTCGCTGTCGGCGTCGTGCACCTCGATGCGGAGCGTGGTGGGGGAGGGGAGCTGGAGGCGGACGAAGATCAGGCGGTCGCCCGGGGTGCGGGCGTGGGTGACCGCGTTGGTGACGAGCTCGCTGAGGAGCAACTCGCCGGTGGGGAGCAGGGGTTCGGCGGAGGGGTGGGGGAGGAGGAAGGAGCGGAGCTCCTGGCGGGCGTTGCGGGGGGACTTGGGGTGCCGGGGGAGCCAGCAGGTCTGTTCGCTCATGGCAGGGCCACCTCTGGAGTGTGCAGGTGAGAGCGCTGGAGAAGGCATGGGGATGCCCGGTGAGAGTCCGCCATGATCACGATGTGTCTACTGGAGGACTACGTTGAGTAGCATGCTCCTGATGTCTTCTGGAGTGCAAGTCCCTACTTTGGGAACCGATCAAAGATTGTTGTCCAGAGCAGAGGGCGGCAGACTGGCAGCGCACATACGGCTGGGAGGTCAACGCGTGCCCGTGAACAGGAATCCGACGGTTCGACAGCGACGGCTCGCTCGAACGCTCAAGGAGTTGCGGGTTGCTGCGCGGATGACGATGGTCCAGTCGGCCAGACAACTGGACTGTGCCGAGAGCAAGATCAGCCGGATTGAGGCCGCGCAGTCTGGAATCAGGCTTGTGGATCTCAGGCTGCTACTCGACCTCTACGGCGTGACGGACCATGTGGTGCGCGGTCGACTGGAGGAACTGTCGCGCGAGGGGCGCCTGCGTGGCTGGTGGGACAGATATTCGGACGCGCTGTCGCCGCTCTACGCGGACTACATCTCGTTGGAGGCTGACGCCTCGGACGCGTACAGCGTGGAGACCTTCCTCGTTCCGGGGCTCCTGCAAACGGAGGACTACACCCGGGCCGTCGTTCGGGCGCAGATAGAGGATGCCAGTGTCGAGCAGGTTGAGCAGCTGACGAAGGTTCGGTTGGAGCGGCGATCGGTCCTGACGCGCGAATCTCCGCTTCGGCTCTGGGTTGTGCTGTCGGAGTCCGTGTTGAAGCACCAGATCGGTGGGCGGTCGGTGATGGGAGAGCAGCTCGACTATCTGGTCGCCATGGCGGGCCGGCCCAATATCAACATCCAGGTGCTGCCGGAGGAATCGGATGTTCATGCGGCGCTGTTCGGTCCACTCGTCATCCTGAGCTTCCCCGAGAGCACGGAGACGGACGTCGTGTACGTGGACAGTCTCCTCAGCACGCTCTACATCGAGGAGCCGGGCGAGGTCTTCAACTACTCGAACCTGTTCCGGCGGGCTCTGGCGGAGTCGCTGCCTCGCAAGGAATCGATTGCGTTCATTGAGCGCATTGCGAAAGGAAGGGACGGCGATGAGTAGCATCCCCAAGGGGGCGGCCGCTGACCTGAGCTGGAGAAAGTCGTCGTTCTCCGGTGCGCAGAGCAACTGTGTGGAGATAGCCATAGGCGGGGTTGGGGGCGTGCCGGTCCGGGACTCGAAGGACCCGGATGGGCCAGGTCTGCTGTTCGATGCTGATGCCTGGGCTTCGTTCGTGGCCGGGGTCAAGGGCGGGGAGTTCTTGGCCGAGTAGAAGAACAGGGGTGCCCCGGGTGGGGCACCCCTGGTGTGTCACGTGAGGTTGTCGGTCCAGAAGAAAATGGTCCGCAGGACGATGCCCGGGGCGCCGGCGCCGAAGGCGAGGACCATGGACTGGCCGACCGCGACATCCGTCGGGTCGATGCCCTGGGACCAGGTGACCTTGGCGTCGAGGCCGGGGATGGATCTTCCCGGGGCGTACGACCGGAAGCTGCCGTGGGCGTGGGCGATGAGGGTGCCGTTGCGGCGCAGCTCTGCGTGGCGGAGGCTGGTCGATCTCAACTCGTAGGTGCGGTCGCCCAGAATGGCCGTGCGGGTGCGGGACTTCCGGGTGGTCGGGATGTTGCTCCCGTTGATGTTCATCGCGCCGTGGTCGCGGTCGGGCACCACGGTGACGGTGGGCATCCCCGCCCCCTGCACCCGGGCCACGACGGTCGGCCAGCGGTCGTGGCTGAGCTGTATCGGTCCGAACGGGCCGTCGATCACCCGTTGTTGGAGCTTGGACATGTCTGTGCTACCCCCGTACGCCTGGAACCGAGAACAGCGGGGCTGCCGTGACGGCAGCCCCGCTGTGTCCCGCTGTTGAAGCCGAACGATATTCGACCTAGAAGTCGTCGTCGAAGGAGACCGAGCCCTCGACCGCGACCTGGTACGCCGACACCCGGCGCTCGAAGAAGTTGGTCAGCTCCTGGACGTTCTGGAGCTCCATGAAGCCGAACGGGTTGGTCGACCCGTACCGGATCGGCATCCCGAGCCGTGCGAGGCGCTGGTCCGCGACGGCCTGGAGGTACTCGCGCATCGAGGCGGTGTTCATGCCGGGCAGGCCGTCGCCGCACAGGTCCTGGGCGAACTGGAGCTCGGCCTCGACGGCCTCCTCCAGCATCTCGGTGACCTGCTTGGCCATCTCGTCGTCGAAGAGGTCGGGCTCCTCCTCGCGGACGGTGTCGACCACGGAGAACGCGAAGTCCATGTGCATGGACTCGTCGCGGAACACCCAGTTGGTGCCGGTGGCCAGGCCGTGCAGCAGACCGCGCGACCGGAACCAGTACACGTATGCGAAGGCGCCGTAGAAGAACAGGCCCTCGACGCAGGCCGCGAAGCAGATCAGGTTCAGGAGGAACGCGCGGCGGTCCTCCTTGGTCTGCAGCGAGTCGATGTGGTCGACCGCGTTCATGTACTTGAAGCAGAACTGGGCCTTCTGGTGGATGGAGGGGATGTTCTCCACCGCGGCGAAGGCCGCGTTGCGGTCCTCCGGGTCCGGAAGGTAGGTGTCCAGCAGCGTCAGGTAGAACTGGACGTGCACGGCCTCCTCGAACAGCTGGCGCGACAGGTACAGCCGCGCCTCCGGGGAGTTGATGTGCTTGTAGAGGCTCAGCACCACGTTGTTCGCGACGATCGAGTCACCGGTCGCGAAGAACGCCACCAGGCGGCCGATCATGTGGCGCTCGCCCTCGCTCAGCTTCGCCAGGTCGGCGACGTCCGAGTGCAGGTCCACCTCCTCGACGGTCCAGGTGTTCTTGATCGCGTCGCGGTACCGGTCGTAGAACGACGGGTAGCGCATCGGGCGCAGGGTCAGCTCGAAGCCGGGGTCGAGCAGCATCTTCTGGCGATCGTCGGACATTACTGGCAGGCCTCGCAGGACTCGGGGTTCTCCAGGGAGCAGGCCAGTGCGGCCTCTTCCTCGGGGGTGAGGGTCGGGGTGTTCACCGGCACCGGCGTACCAGCGGCGGTGCGGGCGGCACCCGAGGCGGCCTGGGCGATCCGGGTCGCGGGGCGCGAGCGCAGGTAGTAGGTGGTCTTGAGACCGACCTTCCACGCGTAGGCGTACATCGAGCTGAGCTTGCCGATGGTCGGCGCCGCCATGAAGAGGTTCAGCGACTGGCTCTGGTCCAGGTACGGCATGCGGGCCGCGGCCAGGTCGATCAGCGCGCGCTGCGGCAGCTCCCACGCGGTGCGGTACAGCGACCGGACCTGCTCCGGCAGCCAACCGAGCTCCTGGACGGAGCCGTTGGCGTCGCGCAGGGCGTCGCGGGTCTGCTGGTCCCAGACGCCGAGCTCCTTGAGCTCGCGCACCAGGTACGGGTTGACCTGGAGGAACTCGCCCGAGAGCGTCTCGCGCTTGAACAGGTTGGACACCTGCGGCTCGATGCACTCGTAGACGCCGGCGATGGAGGCGATGGTCGCGGTCGGGGCGATCGCGAGCAGCAGCGAGTTGCGCAGGCCGGTCTCGGCGATGCGGGCGCGCAGCGCCGTCCAGCGGTCGGTCCACTCCGGGGCGGCGCTCGGGAAGTGGTCGATGTGCAGCTCGCCGCGGGCGGCGCGGGTTTCGCCGTAGGCCTCGTGGCGGCCGAGCTGCTCGGCCAGGTCGGCGGAGCGCTCGTAGGCGGTGAGCATGATGCGCTCGGCGATCAGCGTGGACAGCCGGGCGGCCTCGGCGGAGTCGAAGTCGATCCGCAGCTTGAAGAAGACGTCCTGGAGGCCCATCACGCCGAGGCCGACCGGCCGCCAGCGGGAGTTGGAGGTGCCGGCCTCGGTGGTCGGGTAGAAGTTGATGTCCACCACGCGGTCGAGGAAGGTCACGGCGGTGCGGACGGTGGCGTCGAGGCGCTCCCAGTCCATGGCGCCGAGCAGGTCCTCGACGGACGCGCCCTCGGCCACGTGCGCGCCGAGGTTGACCGAGCCAAGGTTGCAGACGGCGGTCTCGGAGTCGTCCGTGACCTCCAGGATCTCGGTGCACAGGTTGGAGGAGTGCACCGTGCGGCCGGGCAGCGCGGTCTGGTTGGCGGCGCGGTTGGAGGCGTCCTTGAAGGTCATCCAGCCGTTGCCGGTCTGCGCGAGGGTGCGCATCATGCGGGCGTAGAGGGTCTGCGCCGGGATGGTGCGGACGGCCTTGCCGGCCAGCTCGGCCTTGAGGTAGGCCTCGTCGAAGTCGGCGCCCCACAGGTCGACCAGCTCGGGGACGTCGGCGGGGGAGAACAGCGACCAGTCGGCGTTGGCGTTCACGCGGCGCATGAACTCGTCCGGGATCCAGTGGGCCAGGTTGAGGTTGTGCGTGCGGCGCGCCTCCTCACCGGTGTTGTCGCGGAGCTCCAGGAACTCCTCGATGTCGGCGTGCCAGGTCTCCAGGTAGACGCAGGCCGCGCCCTTGCGGCGGCCGCCCTGGTTGACGGCGGCGACCGAGGAGTCGAGGGTGCGCAGGAACGGGACGATGCCGTTGGACTTGCCGTTGGTGCCGCGGATCAGGCTGCCGCGCGAGCGGATGCGCGAGTAGGACAGGCCGATGCCGCCGGCGTGCTTGGAGAGGCGGGCGATCTGCGCGTAGCGGTTGTAGATCGAGTCCAGGTTGTCCAGCGGCGAGTCCAGCAGGTAGCAGCTGGACATCTGCGGGTGCCGGGTGCCGGAGTTGAAGAGCGTCGGCGAGGAGGTCAGGTACTCCAGGCGGCTCATCAGGCCGTACAGCTCGGACACCTCGCGCACCGACTGCTCGGAGTCGCCGACCGCCAGGCCGCAGGCGACGCGGAGCAGGAAGTGCTGCGGGGTCTCGATCACCTTGCGGGTGATCGGGTGGCGCAGCAGGTAGCGGGACTGGACGGTGCGCAGGCCGAAGTACTCGAAGCGGTCGTCGCCCTTGGTGTCGACGAGCGCGTTCAGGGCGTCGGCGTGCTTGGCGACGAAGGCCGCGGTGGTGTCGCCGATCAGGCCCTCGGCGTGGCCGACGGCGATCGAGGCGGAGAAGGAGGTCGAGCCCTGGCTGTTCGCCTCGTCGACGATCTCCAGGGCGAGCAGGCGGGCGGCCAGCTTCGAGTACTGGGGGTCCTCGGCGATCATCGACGCGGCGGCGTCCACGGCCAGACCGCGCAGCTCGGCGAAGTCCGAGCCGGCGTGGCGGCCGCGCAGCGCGGCGGCGGCGACATGGCCGGGGTCGACCTCGGTGAGGTCGGCGCTGCGGTCGGTGAGCAGCCGCAGGAGAGCACCGCCGGGGTCGGAGACCGTCGGGTCGGTGAAGGCGGTACCGGAGCCCTGGGCGGGCAGGGTGACTGAGGCAGCGGTGGTCAAGGCGCTCTCTCCTGGCGGCGATCGTGCGGCGGTGATCGGGGTCACCCGGGCCGATCTGGGCAGGGGAGCACGGCGCGAACGCAAAAAGCGTCGCGCGAGGTGTCTCCCCGGCCCGCCCGCGAGGCCCGGAGGGGTGGTGCTGGTGCTTGGCGCGGCCTCTGCGGGAGGGCCGTGGCGCACGCTGTTCGGCAGGTACTCGGACTCGCGGTACGGCTGCTGGAGCCGCCCGCACACCGCTGCGGGGCAGTCCCGGATTCCCACCGGGTTCCCCTGCATCGACAGCAGAAGCGAGCATACATGTAGTGGTGTCTCCTCGATGCGACACCACATGTAGTACGGCGTGGTGTGTTGTCGCGATGACGGGTTGTGCCCGGGCCGGTGGCGGTTCGTGGACGTCCGAGGCCCGGAACCACGCTCCGGACGTGTCGCGGCCGCCCGCCGGACACCCCGGATCCGGGTGCCGGACACCCGGGCCCGGCGCGCCGGGCGTCCTGGTTTCGATACGGAACGGTCACCGGGCCGAGGGACGGTGCGGGTGATGCCCTACGATCTGGGCGCATGAGCGACGGAACTGGTGTACCTGGGCACGGGCCGCAGGGGACGCCTCCCGCCGGGCCGGGGGGCGCACAGAATCAGCAGCCGGTGGGGCCGGGTCCGGTGGCGCCGCCGGGCGGTGGTTTCGGCCCGCCGCCGGCCTCGTACGGACCGGTGGCGCCGGCGGCGCAGCCGTTCTCCCAGCCCGTCCCGCCGGTGCCCCAGCCGGTGCCCCAGCCGGTTCAGCCGCCGGCTCCGCAGCCGCAGTGGCAGCAGGCCCCGCAGCAGCCGGGTCCCCCGCAGCAGGCGGTTGCCGTGCAGCAGCCGGCCGCGCCGCAGCAGCCGGTCCCGCCGCAGCGCGTCGAGCCGGACTGGGCGGCGCTGGCGGACCGCAACGAGGCCGACGGCAGGCGCAAGCGCCGGGTGAGGATCATCGGCGGCGCGGTGGCCGTCGTCCTGGTGGGTGGTCTGGCCGCGGGCGGAGTGCTGCTGTTCGGCAAGAAGGACGACCCGGCCAAGCCCGGTGGCGGTGCGGTCGCGTCCGCGTCCGTCTCGGGCAAGCCGACCCCCGGCTCGTCGAACGGCGGCCCGTCGACCCCAGGCCCGTCGAACGGCGGTGCGGCCGCGGGAGGGCAGCCGGACGACCCGTCGAAGCCGATCTGGGAGGTCGCCACCGACCCGGCGCCGCAGGACGCGGGGGCGCTGTTCTCCGCGCTGCAGGTGACGGTCAACGGCGTGTCCTGGAACCGGACCGTGGTCGCGCTGGACCAGCCCTGCTGGGACGGCAACTCCACCACCGGCGGGCTCGGCAAGGTCCTCGGCGACCAGGGCTGCCAGAAGGTGCTCCGGGCGACGTACGTCTCCGGCGACAGCGCGGTGACGGTCGGCGTCGCGGTCTTCGACCACAAGATCCAGGCCGAGACGGCGATGAAGAACTACGCCGGGCAGCTCAAGGGCCTGCCCGCGCCGGGCGGCCCGGCGTTCTGCGCCAACCCCGGCTGCACCGGCACGCACAGCAGCCTGGGCCGGTACGCCTACTTCACCGTCGAGGGCTCGGCGAAGGGCGGCAACGCCCCTGACGCCGCCGCGACCGCGGCGTCCGCCGGGTTCGCCGAGCACGTGAAGGGCCAGCTGCTCCAGCGGGCCAAGGCGGCGGGCTCGGCCACGCCGGGTTCGCAGGGCACTCCGGCGGCCGCCGCGACCGGCTGACCCGCGGTGACACCCCGGTCCCGGCGGACCCGTTCGCCGGGACCGGGGGAGTGTGGCAGGCTCTCGTCGGAGTCATTCGTACGCGTGTTCCGGTTGCGTCCGCGGGGGTCGGCGCCGGCGAGAAACCGGAGGAGCGGTCGTGGCCCTGCCCAGAGTCCTGCGCGGTAGGCCGGCCGTGCTGGCTGCGGCCGGCATCGTGGTCGCCGCCGGCAGTCTCGTGCTGCTGGACCGCGACGACCGGACCGACCCCGGGCAGCCCGTCCGGGTACCGGTGTCGGTCGGCGCCCCCGGCCGTACCCTGCCGCCGGACGTGGGCCGGGACCTGCTGGCCCGGGACCCGCAGGCCTCGCCGAACGCCCGTGCCGTCCAGCAGTTCCTCGCGGACCTGGAGGCCCAGGCCCGCACCGGGCACAGCGGCGGCACGGTGATCGGCCAGCACGTCGAGGCGCACAACGAGCGCAACAACCCCGAGTACGGCGACTACCGGGGCACCAAGCAGGTCGGTTACTACTACAAGAAGGCCGCCGACATCACCGGCCGCCTGCCCGGCTTCATGGAGACCGACCTCGGCCCCGGCTACGGCCAGAACGCCTGGGGCGTCGGCAACCCGCGCTCCTACTCGGCCGGCCGCTGGCCCACCTGCCGCACCGGCTGGCAGTACACCGACGACGCCGTCGACCTGATGACCGCCGTCTGGTCCGGCCACCCGCGCGCCGACGACGGCACCTACGACGGCTCCGGCGTCCAGCAGAACTGCGACGGCAGCACCACCGAACTCCCGGACAACGGCGGGGCCCCGGCCGGGATCGTCGGCATGTCCTTCCACGAGCCCTACCCCGGGTCCGCCGTCAAGTCCTTCGACCGGGTGCTCTGTTCGAACTCCCCGGCGGCCAAGGACCCGGGCTGGTTCGGCCGGGTCGTGGACGCCGGGGGCGACACCCCCGAGTACCGCGCACTCGTCACCGACCTGTCCTACCTGGCCGACCACCTGGAGTACCTGGCCGCCCACGACGTGCCGGTGCTGCTGCGCCCCTACCACGAGATGAACGTCCAGGACTGCGCCAGCCGGTTCTGGTGGGCGGGCCAGAAGCCGGCCGACTACCAGGCGCTGTGGCGGATCACCTACAAGTACCTGGTGGAGACCAGGGGCCTGCACAACCTGCTGTTCGTCTGGACACCGGTCTCCTGGGACGGCGCCCCGGGCGTGGACCCGTGGGACTACTACCCGGGCTCCCAGTACGTCGACGTGGTCGGGGTGGACGACTACAGCGGCAGCCCCGCGCACCCGATCGGCACCGGCGAGGTCTGGACCAAGCGCTACTACGACGGGCTCGCCGCCTACCACAAGCCGAGGATGCTCGCCGAGTCCTTCGCTGTGCCGGTCAACTCCCGCCAGCCGGACACCCTCGGCCGCACCCCCTGGACGATCTGGACGGTCTGGGGGCAGTCCCTCACCTCCGACAACCTGGCCCCGGACCAGCCGCGCAACTCCGGAGCGGACGTCAACGCCACCTACCACAGCCCGTTGGCGATCACCGGCGGCTCCGGACCGTCCGGCGGGAGCATCGACTGGGGCGGGCTGCACGTCCGCTGATCGGGCCCGGATCCGTTGAACGGGCGGAATTCCGGGTCCGTTGTGCCGTGTGGCATCCTGTGGCGGCGAAGCCCGAGGGCTCGGTGAACGGTCGGGAGAGGACCGAAGGGGCGGGGGTACGGGGATGACACAGGCACGTCCGATACGCGGGGCCGGTGGCCTGGCGGTCGGTTGGGGCGTGGTGCTGCTCGGCTGGGCGGCCTACAACTGCTTCGGGCAGGTCGGCTTCCCGACCTACCTCAAGGGCATCTTCTACTACGGCGGGACCTCGGTGGACGCCGAGACCGGAAGCCTCAACTACGGCCTGCTGTACCTGGCCGCGGGCATCCTGCTGCTGCGCGGGCGCTCCTGGGCGCTCGGCGTGGCGGCGGGCGTGGCACTGGTCGAGGGCTACAACCGGGTGCGCAGCCTGACCGGCGCGCTGCTGGACGAACCGCAGCGGCAGTGGTTCACGGGGACGACCGAGGGCGGACTCAAGCTCGCCACCTTCGCGCTCGGCGTGGTCGTCACCGCGACGCTGATCGTGCTGCTCGCCCGCTCCAAGTGGCGGGAGCAGCCGGAGGGTTCTCCGGCCGGGACGCCCTGGCCGCTCGCGCAGGGCGCGGTTCCGGCCGCGCCGCTGCCGTCCGCGCCGCAGCCGGGTCCGTACGGAGTGCCGCAGCCGGGGCAGCCGCAGCCCGGGTGGCCGGCCCAGCCGCCGGCTCAGCCGGTGTGGTACCAGCAGCCGCAGGCCCAGCCCGCCGCCTGGCCGCCTGCGCAGCCCCAGCCGGTGCCGCCCGTGCCGGGTCCGTACGCCCAGCAGCCGCCCCAGGCGGCGCCGACGTACCAGCCGACCGCGCTCCAGCAGCAGTGGCCCGCCGCCCCGCCCGCGCCCGCCCCGCCCGCGCCCGGCCCGCAGGGCGCCGCTCCGGTGGCCCCCGGCCCGGTCGTGCCGCCGCCCGCGGACGCGCCGCCGGCCCCGCACCCGCCGCAGGCCTGACCGACCGCCCGGACCGACCGACACCAGACGAGGAACGACTTCCGCCATGACGTCCACAGCCCCTGCGCGGACGGTGCTCACCACGTCCCGCGAGGCCGCCCGGCTCGCCGAGCGACAGATGTCCTGGAAGCCCCGGGTGCTGCCGTTCTACACCGCCTTCGCGATCATCTTCACCTTCTCGATCTGGGCGTACGTGCCCAACCCGACCCCGCTCGGCTGGGCGATCACCATCCTGTGGGGCATGCCGGTGTTCGGTGTGCTGATCGGCTTCCAGGGCGTGCTGATGGTCCGCCGACGGCTGCGGCAGGTGGACCGGATGACCCCGCCCGCGCCGGCCGAGGACGACTTCCTGATCGTGCTGGTGCCGACCATCGGCCGGCACGACACCTACCCGGCGCTGGAGCGCTCGGTGCTCTCGTACGTCGAGCACCTGCCGTCGTACTTCCCCTGGATGAGGGTGGACATCCTCACCGAGGAGGGCTGTGCCGCCGCCGAGAAGATCGACGAGCTGGCCGAACGCCACCCGCTGATCCGGGTGGTGACCGTGCCGAAGGCGTACGAGACGGCCAACGGCACCAAGTTCAAGGCCCGTGCCAATCACTACTCGCACGAGCTGCGGATCGAGGAGGGCGAGGCGCAGGACGACGTCTGGGTGCTGCACATGGACGACGACACCGGAGTCGGGCCGGACACCGCCGCCGCCGTCGCCCAGTTCGTCAACCGGCAGCGCCGGGCCGGGGACGACGCCAAGCACATGGCGCAGGGCATCCTGACGTACCCCCGGGAGAACGCCGTCTCCACCTTCACCTGGCTCGCCGACGCGATCCGCCCGGCCGACGACATCGCCCGCTTCCGGGCGATGACCGGCACCGGCACCCCGATCGCCGGCGTGCACGGCGAGCTGCTGATCGTGCGCTCCTCGGTGGAGGCCACCATCGGCTGGGACTTCGGGCCGAAGACCATCGTCGAGGACGCCCAGATGGCGCTGAACTTCTGCCAGCGCTACCCGGGCCGCAGCGACTGGTTCAACGGGCGCTGCTACGGCGCCTCGCCGGCCGGCGTCAAGGACTTCCTCAAGCAGCGCGAGCGCTGGGCCTGGGGCCTGGTCGCGCTCTGCTTCAACAAGACCATCCCGCTGCGGTACCGGCTGTTCATCGGGATGGGCATGGTCAGCTGGGTGCTCGGCCCGCTGCAGCACGTCGGCCTGGTGCTGATGGTCGCCTGGTTCACCGGCACCTGGAACACCTCGCCGGTCACCCAGTCCGTGGTGCTGCTGTGGGCGATCAACTTCGCCTACGTGATCTGGACCTACTGGGAGGGGCTGCGGCTGAACGTGGTCGCCTCGGCCAACCACCGGCGCAAGTGGTGGGAGCCCATCGTTGTGGTGGCCTGCATCCCGGTGTTCTCCTTCCTGGAGGGCTGGGGCGGGCTGCGGGGGCTGATCAAGTTCCTCAAGCGCGAGGAGAACAAGTTCGTCGTCATCGCCAAACCGGCCTGATCGGAAGTCACGACCGTTGAAGCGCCCCGCCATCTTCATCCTGCCCACCGTCGTCGTCGCCGTCGCCGTGGCCGTCCCCGTGGTGTGGGGGGACCACCCGATCCGGTTCGACCACCAGCGGCCCACCACCGTCCACCTCGCCGCCCCCACCGAGCAGGGCCGGGTCTGGGGCTTCGGCAAGGACGCGCCGCCGGTCGAGGACACCGGCCCCAAGGTGGCCCGCCCGTGGACCAAGGGGAGCCCCGAGTGGGGCGTGCAGGTGTACTGGCTGGACGACCCGGCGGACCCGGACAACTTCGTCCAGGGCAAGGTCGACCGCATCGTCAGGTACGTGGTCGGGCTGAACGCCAACTCCCTGTCGGTGACGTTCCCGTACTACACCACGGGTACCAAGTCGAACGCCGTCGCCGCCCGGCCGACCTCGCCCACCCCGGAGCGGCTCGCCCTGCTGCTGGAGGCCGCCCACCGGGCCGGTCTGCGCACCACCGTGCGTCCGATCATGGACGAGGACGTGTTCGACTACGTCCACACCCTCAAGTGGCGCGGCAACATCACGCCGACCGACCGGGACGCCTGGTTCGCCAGCTACGCCGCCTTCCTGGCGCCGTACCTGAAGACCGCCCAGGAGCATTCCGCGGCGGAGTTCACCCTCGGCACCGAGTTCAACTCGCTGGAGGGCGACCCGCGCTGGCAGGGGCTGGTCGACGAGGCCAGGAAGACCTTCCACGGCGAGCTGGCGTACGACGCGAACTTCGACAACTGGGCCAAGGGCCCGATCGCGGTACCCGTCGACGGGACGGGCGCGGACGCCTACCCGCCGGCCAAGAACTCCGACGACGACGCCCCGATCGCCGACCTGAAGGCCAGCTGGAACGCCTGGCTCGACAAGCGCGGCACGGGGCCGCAGCCGACCACCAAGCTCACCGAGGTGGGCATCCCGGCGCAGAAGGGCGCGTACAAGACGCCCGGTGAGTACTACAAGAAGACCGAGGTGAACGAGGCCGTCCAGGCCACCTGGTTCACCGCGGTCTGCCAGGTCGCCCAGGAGCGCAAGCTGGGCGGGGTCTACTTCTGGTCGCTGTACTTCGGCATCGACCCGACCCTGCCGGTCACCCCGGACACCCCGCGGATGGACTACGCCGGGCGCCCGGGCTCCGAGAAGGCGATCCGCGACTGCTTCGCGCAGACCTACCAGGTCCCGCAGCCGTAGCGGGTCCGCTACGGCTGGGGCTCGGCGGGGTGCTCGCCGGCGCCCGGGGTCCCCTTGGGGGTCGGCGTCCGGGCCGGCTTGGCCGGGGTCGGACGGCCCGTCGGCCGGGTGCTCGCCGTCGGCGTGGGCGTGGGGGTGGGCGTCGGGGTGGAGCTCGGTGTCGGGGTCGGCGTCGGCGTCGGGGTGGCCGCCGGCGCGGCCGGGGACTGCGGCTGGGCCCCGGACAGCCCGTCCGCGATCTGCTTCTCCAGCCACGGGGTCACGAACCGCATGCCGGCCGGGGTCAGGTGCACCCCGTCGTTGGCCGGGGTGACCCAGTGGCCGTCCTTGTCCTTCCACACGCAGGTGTCGTACGGGCAGTAGAAGGTGTCGAGGTCGACCAGCCGGACGGTGCCGCCGGCGGCCTTCACGAAGTCGCCGACCTGCTGGTTGTAGCAGGTGCCCCAGGCCTTGCCGATGGCGCCGTTCTCGACGCGTTCGTTCATCAGCAGCACCCGGGCGGCGGGCGCCCGCCGGTGGACCTGCTCGACGGCCTGGGTGAGCTCGGTGCGGTACCGGCTGCGGTAGTCGTCGTCGCAGGGGTTGAGCCAGGTGCCGTCCAGGTACTGCTCGGCGGCGTCCCAGCCGAGGTGGATCACCACGGCCTCCGGCGCGGTGGCGGCGACCTGGCGGTCCCACTCGGCCGCCCGGTTCCGGCAGTCGGAGCTGGTCTCGAACTCCGTCCCGGAGACGGTGCGGACCTTGTCCGGGTCGAACACCCCGCAGCCGCTGATGCCGCCGTCGACCACCCGGTAGCCGTCGCCGTCCCGGTACAGCCCGGTGGCGAGGTCCTGGGCGAAGGAGTCGCCGAGCACCAGGACCATCGGCCTGCCGCTCGGCCCGGACCGCATGTCGTGGGTGACCCAGGCCGGCAGGTACCAGGCCCCGGCGGTGGCCACCGCGGCGGTGACGGCCAGCAGTGGGACGGCCGGGAGGGCCCGCCAGCGCAGCACCCGCAGCTTCTCGGTCGCCGTGTGCAGCAGCCAGGCCAGCACCCAGGAGACCGGGCCGCCGATCAGCAGCAGCTTCTGCGGCGAGATGTCGTCGACGAAGTGCTGCAGCAGCCAGTACACCGGCAGGTGGAGCAGGTAGAGGCTGTACGAGATGGTGCCGGTGAGCCGCAGCGGGGGAAGCGACAGCAGCCGCACCAGGGGGCCGCGGTCGTGGCAGAGCGAGGCGGTCAGCACGGCGGCGAGCGCCGCGACGAGCGCCAGTCCGCCCTGGTAGAGCCAGGGTTCGTGGTAGCTGCCGACGGACAGGCTGGCCCAGACCAGGCCGCCGAGGGCCGCCGTGCCGACCAGGGTGGGCAGGGCGGCGCCGCCTCGGCGGGCCGAACGGGGGCCGTCGGCGGCGGCGCGGGCCTTGCGGCGCAGCCACAGGTGGACCCCGAAGGCGGCGGTGGCGCCGGCCGCGAAGCCGACGGCGCGGGTCTCGGTACCGAGGTAGAGGCGGTCGCTGTTGCCGCCGTTCCACATCAGCGGGGCGACGAGCGCGGAGGCCGCGAACAGGACGGCGGTGACGATGCCGGCGGCGCGCAGCGAGCGGCGGCACAGGCCGAAGACCATCAGCAGCAGCAGCGGCCAGACCGCGTAGAACTGCTCGGTGATGCTGAGCGACCACATGGCCGCCAGCGGGTCGATCGAGGCGAAGTGCTGCCAGTAGGCGTCGCCGCGGGACAGCTGGGCCCAGTTGGCGACCTGGGCGAGCGTGGCGAGCGCCTGCGGGCGCAGGTCCCGGACGTCCCGGAGCGGGCTGACCAGGGCGGACAGTCCGACGACCAGGATGATGGTGGCGAGCAGTCCGGGCAGCAGCCGCTTGGCGCGGCGGCGGTAGAAGACGCCGAGCCGGATGCCGTCGGTGCGGTCCAGCTCGCGGATCAGCACCAGGCTGACCAGGAAGCCGGAGAGCACGAAGAAGACGTCCACGCCGAACAGGCCGTTCTGGAACCAGTCGGTGTGGTAGAGCAGCACGGAGGCGATCGCGAGGCCGCGCAGCCCGTCGACCGCCTTGAAGCGGACCGACGGCGGCAGCGGGCCGCGGGGCGCACGGACGGGTGCGGGGATCGCGTAGCGGCTGGAGGCCGGGGCCTCGATGCCCCGTGCCTCGCGCATGTCCTGGAGCGTCGGGCCGCTTCCGGGCGTGCTGGGGCCGGGCCCGTCGTCCATGTGGTGCGTCCCCCCCGGTCGATCGACTGTCGCGACCTGTCGACGACATGTCTTGATCTGTGGTTTATATCAAAAGACGCCTGTTGATCGTCTGCCCGTCACGGGGGTGGGGGAGGGACCGGTGGACTGCCGCCGGGCCGTCAGAACGCCATGGTGTAGACCATCAGGTCCATCCCCGGGTACGGCGCCCAGTCCCGCTCGGGGGTGCGGCGGAAGCCGACCCGCTCGTAGACGCGGTGGGCGGCGGTCATCTCGGGGCGGGTGGAGAAGGCCATGCCGGTCAGGCCGAGTTCGCGGCTGCGGGCGACGCAGGCGCGGACCAGGGCCTCGCCGACGCCGCGGCCGCGGGAGGCGGCGGCGGTGGCGAGCATCCGGATCTCGCCCTCCTGCGGGGTGGCGATGTCGGCCCACTCGGTGCCGCCGACGGCGAAGGTCACGCAGCCGAGGACCTGCTCGTCGGCCGCGTCGGCGGCGACCAGGAGCTCGGCCTCGCGGGAGCGCCGCCCGGCGTCGCGGAGCAGCTCGACGTAGCCGCTGGTGGGCTTGGTGTAGCCGTCGCCGACGAAGGCCTCGACGGTGATCCGGCCGGCGTCTTCGAGGTCCCGGGGGAGGGCGTGGCGGATGAGGTAGTCCATCGGGCCAGTGTGCCGGAGCCCGGTACGGCGACGGGCCCGGGGGTCGGGCGGAGCGGCAGGTCAGCGGGGGCGGCGGGGTCAGCGGGGGCGGTGGCAGGAGCGCCGTCGGCGTCGGCGTCGGCGCGGCCCGCGGCCGGGGCGCCGTGCAGCCGGTCGGCGCGGTGCGGGTCGGCGGGGTAGCCGCCGGGGCGGTGGTAGTTGTCGCGGCCGGCCGCGGGGCCGCGGGAGAGCTCGCGGCCGATCAGGGAGCCGAGCAGGCCGAAGCCGCCGACCGCGCCGGCCAGGGCGAGTGCGCTTGCGAGGGTGCCGGATTCCATGGCCACCACTGTGGCCGGGAGCCGGCGGGGCCGACGAGTGGCAGGAACGCCGGGTTGCCTCGAAATCCTGCCAGCCGGGGGCTTCCCGGCGCCCGGCCCGGCGGGGCATCCTGGGCGGCATGCTGAGGAACGTGGTCGCGGTGGTGCTGGAGGAGGTCCACCCCTTCGAACTGGGCGTGGCCTGCGAGGTGTTCGGCCTGGACCGCACCGCGGACGGGCTGCCCGGCTACGACTTCGCGCTGGCCGGCGCCCACCCCGGGCCGCACGCCACCCACTCCGGGTTCACGGTGGACGTCCCGTACGGCCCGGAGCGGCTCGCCGACGCCGACCTGGCGGTGGTCACCGCCTCGGGGATCCGCGACGCCTACCCGGAGCCGCTGCTGGCGGCGCTGCGCGCGGTGGTGGCGCGCGGCGGCCGGGTGCTGTCCATCTGCAGCGGCGCGTTCGTGCTGGGCGCCGCCGGGCTGCTGGACGGCCGCCGCTCCACCACCCACTGGCGCTACACCGACGACCTGGCCGGCCGGTTCCCGGGGACGGCGGTGCAGCCGGACGTGCTGTACGTGGACGACGACCCGGTGGTCACCTCGGCCGGTACGGCGGCCGGCATCGACGCCTGCCTGCACCTGGTGCGCAAGTTCCAGGGCGCCGAGGTGGCCCGGGGGATCGCCCGCCGGATGGTGGTGGCGCCGCACCGGGAGGGCGGGCAGGCGCAGTTCGTGAACCGCCCGCTGCCGGAGGGCGGCGGCGACTCGCTGGCCCCGCTGCTGGACTGGATGCGCCACCACCCGGACCAGGAGGCGACCGTCGAGCAACTGGCCGCCCGGGCGCACATGTCGCCGCGCACCTTCGCCCGGCGCTTCCAGCAGGAGACCGGCACCACCCCGCACCGCTGGCTGGTGGGGCAGCGGGTGCTGCTGGCCCAGCGGCTGCTGGAGTCCACCACCGAGTCGGTGGACGCGATCGCGGCCCGCTGCGGCTTCGGCAACGCGGCGGCGCTGCGGCACCACTTCGGGCGGCGGCTGGGCACCACACCGCTGGCCTACCGCCGCTGCTTCGCCGATCCGGCGGTCGCGCGGCAGTGACCCGGCGGCCGACGGTCCGTCAGCTGCCTCCACCCATCAGTTGTCCTCCCCCGGCAGCTGCCTCCGCCCGTCAGCTGTCCCCGCCCGTCAGGTGGTCGACGCCGTTCCAGCGGTCCGGCCGCAACCGCCCGTCCTGGGCCCGCCACAGGCTGGTGGAGCAGTTGTGCACCGCCCCGAGCTCGGTGAGCTGCTGCTCGGTGAGCCGGTCCAGCGCGTAGCGCAGCATCAGCACCGTGCAGTCGTGGGCGACCAGCAGGACGGGCCGGCCGGCCTCCTCCTCGCAGACGTCCCGCAGCAGGCTGCGCACCCGCAGGGCGACGTCGGCCCAGGACTCGCCGCCGGGCGGGCGGTAGTACAGCTCGCCCATCTTGCGCCGCCGGGCGGCCTCCTCCGGGTGCTTGGCCTCGATGGCGGCCTTGGGCAGCATCTCCAGGATGCCGAGCTCGCGGTCGCGCAGCCGCTCGTCGTAGCGGACGGCCAGGGTGACGGGCACGGCGCCGAGGCCGGCCGCCTGGGCGAGCGCGATCCGGGTGGTCTCGGCGGTGCGCACGTACGGCGAGCACCAGACGCTGCGCGGGCGGTCGGCGCTGGGCAGGGCGGCCCACCAGCGGCCGAACGCCTGGGCCTGCTGCTGGCCGCGCAGGGACAGCGGGATGTCGGCGTCCCGGCAGCTGATCGGGACGCTGAGCGCGCCGACGGCCTCGGCCAGCTGGAACTCGACGTTGGCGGTGGACTCGCCGTGCCGGGTGGCGATCAGCACGGACGGCAGTCGGGTGGCCGCCGCGGGGCGGTGGGCGGTGACGTGGGGGTGGTGCTGGTTCTGGGTCGACTGGTGCTGGGTGACCTGGTGCGGGGCCGACTGGTGCTGGGCGGCCTGGTGCGGGGCCGACTGGTGCTGGGTGGTCTGGTGCTGGCCGTTGAGGGTGGTGCCGAGTTCTGCCATGGCCGCGAGCTCCCCGTGGGTCGATCAGGTTCCGGCCGGATGCCGGTCCGGTCTGGTGGTGCCCGGCGTGCACGCCTGTTCATACATATGATCGCGCCGCCTCCTCCAGTGTTCACGGAGAAGGCGGCGCGATCACAGGGCGCGCGCACGGCCAATCAGTGCGCCGCTACGGGCTCCGGCGCGTTCTCCCGCTCGTCGCCGCCGGTCTCGGCGCTGTAGTCGGAGGGCTTGGTCTCGTCCGGTCCGTCGGGCGTCCTGAGCGCCCGCAGCACCACGGTGAGCACCACCGAGACGACCAGGTTGAGCACGAAGGCCGTCATGCCGATGTAGCCGATCTCGCCGATGCCGGGGATCTCGGCCGCGTTGCCGCCGAAGTGCTTGGTGGCCGGGCTGGCCAGCCCGTACGCCGTCCAGGTGCCGTAGCCCATGCCCGCCGCCCAGCCGGCGAACAGCGCCCAGTGGTGGAACCAGCGGGTGAACAGGCCGCCGACGATCGCCACGAAGGTCTGCAGGATCCACAGGCCGCCCAGCAGCTGGAGGTTGATCGCGGCCTGCTTGTCCATGCCGAGCACGAAGACCAGCGCGCCGACCTTGACCAGCAGCGAGACCAGCTTGGCGACCCGGGTCTCGTCGGCCGGGGTGGCGGCGGGCTTGAGCCACTCCTTGTAGACGTTGCGGGTGAACAGGTTGGCCGCGGCGATGGACATGATCGCGGCCGGCACCAGTGCGCCGATCCCGATCGCGGCGAAGGCCACGCCGGTGAACCAGTCCGGGAACATGTTCGCGAACAGCTGCGGCACCGACAGCTGGGCGTTGTAGCCCTTGACGCCGCTGCCCACGCCCGCCGCGATCGCCATGAAGCCGAGCAGCGCCAGCAGCCCGAGCATCAGCGAGTACGCGGGCATGATCGCCATGTTGCGGCGCACGGTGTTGCGGGACTTGGAGGCCAGCACGCCGGTCACCGAGTGCGGGTACATGAACAGCGCCATCGCCGAGCCGATCCCCAGCGTGGCGTACGTCCACTGCTTGTTGTCGGGGAGGGTCAGCCCGCCGGCCTTGGCCTGCTTGAAGTGCGCCGCGGCCGCGTCGAAGACGTGCCCGTAGCCGCCGAGGCGCAGCGGGATGTAGATCACCGCGACGATGATCACGATGTAGACCAGGGCGTCCTTGACGAAGGCGATCAGCGCCGGGGCGCGCAGGCCGGAGGAGTAGGTGTAGGCGGCCAGCACGCCGAAGGCCAGGAACAGCGGCAGGTCCTTGACGAACCAGTTGGCGTCCGCGCCGCCGCCGAGGCCGAGCACGTCCAGCACGGCCTGGATGCCGACCAGTTGCAGGGCGATGTACGGCATGGTGGCCAGGATCCCGGTCAGCGCGATGACCAGGGACAGCGGCCGCGAGCCGTACCGGCCGCGGACGAAGTCGGCCGGGGTGACGTAGCCGTGCACCCGGGAGACCGACCAGAGCCGGGGCAGGAACAGGAAGACCAGCGGGTAGGCGATGATCGTGTACGGCACCGCGAAGAAGCCGGCCGCGCCGGTCGCGTACACGGCCGCCGGGACGGCGACGAAGGTGTAGGCGGTGTAGAGGTCGCCGCCGAGCAGGAACCAGGTCACCCAGGTCCCGAAGCTGCGCCCGCCCAGGCCCCACTCGTCCAGGTGGGCGGCGTCGTCCGCACGGCGCCAGCGGGAGGCGAGGAAGCCCATCACGGTGACCAGCAGGAAGAACAGGACGAAGACCACGAGGGCCGGCACGTTGACGTCCTTCATCGCGCACCGCCCTCGCGGGCCGCGCCGCGGGCCTTCTCGTCCCGGTTGATCAGCAGGTAGGCGGCGACCGTGAAGACCGCCGAGACCGGCACCCAGAGCAGCTGGTACCAGTAGAAGAAGGGGATCCCGGCCACCGCCGGGTCGGTCTTGTCGTAGGAGGAGACCCAGAGCATCGCCACGATGGGCACGAGCAGGGCGAGTCCGGCGAGCACCCGCTCGGGGGTCACGGCCGGGACTGGGGTCCCGGCTGGCTCGGGCATGACAGCTTCGCTGGGGGCTTGGTCAGACGGCATCTTCTGCTCCGCTCCGGAGGGTTCCGTCGGCGCCGCAGCCCCGGAGGTGCCCGGCACCCCCGTGAGCCCGCCGGGCAGCACCATCGGTGATCGGCAGTCAGTACGGCTGCGCAATCTAGGGCATGGGGTGATCCATGTCACCCGATATGACGCAACTTTCCGCCATCCGGACACGAACGGGCACCGGTGCGCGGGTCGCGCACGCCGGTGCCCGTGGTGAGGGGGAGGGGTCCGTTCGAGGTGAGGGCCCCGGACGGGGACGACTACTCCGGCCGCTGGAGCCGGGTGATGAACTTGTAGCGGTCGCCGCGGTAGATGGAGCGCACCCACTCGACCGGGTCGCCGTCGGCGTCGAAGGAGTGCCGGGAGAGCTGGAGCATCGGCAGGCCCAGGTCGGAGCCGAGCAGGCCGGCCTCCCGCGGGTTGGCGAGGGTGGTCTCGATGGTCTCCTCGGCCTCGGCCACGGTGACCCCGTAGACCTCGCGCAGCGCCGCGTACAGCGAGTTGTGCTTGGCCAGGTTGCGCCGCAGGGCGGGGAAGCGCTTGGCGGAGAGGTGGGCGACCTCGATGGCCATCGGGTCGCCGTTGGCCAGGCGCAGCCGCTCGATCCGCAGCACCCGGCCGCCGGGCTTGATGTCCAGCAGCGGGGCGAGCCGGTCGTCGGCGGTGATGTAGCCGATCTCGATCAGCCGGGAGGTGGGCTCCAGGCCCTGGGCGCGCATGTCCTCCGTGTAGGAGGTGAGTTGCAGCGCCTGGGCGACCTTGGGCTTGGCCACGAAGGTGCCCTTGCCCTGGATGCGCTCCAGCCGGCCCTCGACGACCAGTTCCTGGAGGGCCTGGCGCACGGTGGTGCGCGAGGTGTCGAACTGGGCGGCCAGCGCGCGCTCGGGCGGGACCGGGGTGCCCGCGGGCTGGGTCTCGGTGAGCTGGAGGAGGTGGCGCTTGAGGCCGTAGTACTTGGGGACGCGCGCGGTCGGATCGGCGCCGGCCTGCGTCGGGAGGTTCTTCACCTCGGGGTCGTCGGCCTGGGCGGTGGATCCCCCGTCGCTGCTCATCGGACCTGTTCTCCCGCTTCTCGCGGAGCCTTTTACCGCCCCGCCACATCGTTAACGGACCACATCGTTGCATGTATGGCTACGGAACGAATACCTCATCACGCGATGAACGATGTGCGGTGTCGGCTTGATAACGGGTGGTCGAGATCGGTCGAACAGCCGTTGACAGGCCCATTGGTCTAGGCCAAGCTCCAGGCATCTGGTCTACACCACTAGGCCGGTAACGATGAATCCCCCCACCCGCTCGAAGGGGTCCGCGGCACCTAATCTCCCGCTTTGCGTGGGTCTGCCGCTGCCGCCCGACGGGGGTAACCCAGGCATCCCTCAGGAGGATGGCGTGAAGCGTCAGCTCATCGCGGCGGTCGGCGTCGCAGCAATGGTCGTCGGTCTCGCGGCCTGCAGCTCGGACGGCAAGAAGGACGACGGCGGTTCCTCGTCCTCCACGTCGGCCGACCGGTACAAGGGCAAGACGCTCAAGGTGTGGACCATGACCGGCTCCGCCCCCAAGGGCTGGACCGACGCGGT
This sequence comes from Kitasatospora sp. NPDC059160, assembly GCF_042755465.1. NCBI lineage: Bacteria > Bacillati > Actinomycetota > Actinomycetes > Kitasatosporales > Streptomycetaceae > Kitasatospora > Kitasatospora sp. NPDC059160. Next base: position 48,665 of record NZ_JBHZCN010000036.1, read on the forward strand.
CAAGACCGAGTTCGAGACCACCTACCCGGGCTCCAAGGTCGACTTCCAGGCCCAGGAGTGGACCGACATCGGCCCGAAGATCACCGCCGCGCTGTCCGAGGGCTCGGTCGACGTCCTGGAGCTGGGCAACACCCAGACCTCCGGCTACGCCGCCACCGGCGGTCTGCTCGACATCACCAAGGACAAGTCCGCGCTGGGTGGCGACGCTTGGGCCGCCAACCAGAACGAGGCCGCGATGCTGGACGGCAAGCAGTACGCCGCCCCGTGGTGGGTCTCCAACCGCGTGGTCGCCTACAACAAGGACCTCTGGAAGGCCGCCGGCCTGACCGACGCGCCGAAGACCCTGGACGAGTTCTACGCCGACCTGGACAAGCTCAAGACCACCCCCGGCGTCGTCGACCCGCTCTACCTGCCGGGCCAGGAGTGGTACACCTACTTCGGCCTGCTCACCGGCGAGGGCGGCAAGATCGCCAAGCAGGAGGGCGGCAAGTGGGTCGGCGGCCTGGAGTCGCCCGAGGCGCAGCGCGCCTTCGAGACCTACAAGACGCTGCAGAGCCACTCGCTCACCGGTCCGAAGGACAAGGACGAGGCGACCCCGCAGCAGAAGGACGTCTTCGCCAAGGGCAACGTCGGCACCATGATCGCCCTCGGCTGGGAGCTCCCGCTCGAGAAGGAGATGCCGAAGGACAAGATCGGCTTCTTCCCGATCCCGGGCAAGACCGCCGACAAGCCCTCCGGCGTCTTCATCGGTGGCTCGAACCTCGCGATCTCCGCGCAGAGCAAGAACACCGCGATGGCGAAGGACTTCCTGAAGATCGCCCTCAACGACAAGAACGAGGGCATGGTCGCCGCGGCCGGCAACATCCCGAACAAGCCGGCGCTGAACAGCCAGCTCACCGGTGACTTCGCGAAGGCCGCCCAGGCCGCCACCGCGGTCGGCGGGATCACCCCGAACACCCCGAACTGGGCCAGCGTCGAGAACACCCCGAACCCGATCAAGGACTTCCTGACCGCGGTCCTCCAGGGCGGCGACTACGCGTCCACCGCGAAGAAGTACGACGACGAGATCGCCAAGCGGCTCAACCAGAAGAACTAGTGCATCGAGCGGCGTCGCTCACCGGCCCCCGGCGGGGGGTCGGTGGGCGGCGCCCGTCCGTCGTGGCCGGGTTGTGAGGAAGTGAGAACGATGGCTGTGCATTCGGACCGGGTGCAGACGCAGTCCCCGGAGTCAGGGGAGGCTGTGGTGGCCGAGATTGACACCAGTGCCGCCGGCGGCGGAGCCAAGGGCACCGCGCCGAAGGGCACCAGACCCGCGAGCGGCCCCGGTCTCGGCGCCCGCTCCGCGCCGTACCTGCTGCTGCTGCCGGCCATCGTGGCGACCATCGTCCTGCTCGGCTGGCCGCTGCTGAAGACCTTCCTGCTGTCGTTCCAGGACCTCAACCGGCGCCAGCTGGTGATGCACCTGACCGAGTGGACCGGCTTCGACAACTACAAGGAGCAGCTGAGCGACCCGGAGTTCTGGTCGGTCACCGGTCGCACCGTCGCCTTCACCCTGGTCAACGTGGTGCTGATCATGGTCGGCGGCACCCTGGTCGGCCTGCTGCTGAACGTCCTCGGCAAGAAGATGCGGCTCGCGCTGTCGGTCGCGCTGCTGATGGCCTGGGCGATGCCGGTGGTCGCCGCGACCACCGTCTACACCTGGCTGTTCGACGAGCAGTGGGGCGTCGTCAACTGGTGCCTGGACAAGCTCGGTTGGCACTCGATGGCGAACTACAACTGGATGAGCGACGAGTACTCGACGTTCTTCGTCGTCATCCTGCTGATCGTCTGGATGTCGATCCCCTTCGTGGCGTTCAACATGTACGCCGGGCTGACCACCATCCCCAAGGAGCTCTACGAGGCCGCCCGGATGGACGGCGCCGGCTCCTCGAAGATCTTCAGCTCGGTGATCTTCCCCAACCTCAAGCCGTTCTTCCTGGCCACGACCTTCCTCGAGGTCATCTGGGTCTTCAAGTCCTTCACCCAGATCTACGCGATCAACGGCGGCGGCCCCGAGAAGCTCACCCGGACCCTTCCGGTGCACGCCTTCCTGGAGGGCTCGGGCAGCCAGCACTACGGCGTCGGCGCCGCGATCGCGGTGCTCACCATCCTGATGCTGGGCGTCCTGATGGCCTACTACTTCCGCATCATGATCAAGCAGGAGGACGAGCTGTGAGGCGCTCTCTCTTCGGACGTACCTGGCCGAACGTGATCGCGGTCGTCCTCATCGTCTTCTTCATCTTCCCCGTCTACTGGATGATCGCGACCGCGTTCAAGCAGAACAACGACATCATCAGCAAGACGCCGGTCTTCATCCCGCTCGACGCGACCTTCGAGCACTTCACCACCGCGGTCAACGCACCGGACTTCTGGACGTACGTCACCAACAGCATCACCGTCACGGTCGGCGCGGTGCTGATCTCCCTGGTGATCGCGACCCTGGCGGCCTTCGCCATCGCCCGGATGAGGTTCCGCGGCCGCAAGGCCTTCGTACTGGTCATCATGCTGGCCCAGATGGCGCCCTGGGAGGTCATGACCATCGCGGTCTACATGATCTCCCGCGACAACGACATGCTGAACAGCCTGCTGCCGCTGACCTTCTTCTACATGATGATGGTCCTGCCCTTCACCATCTGGACGCTGCGCGGCTTCATCGCCGCGGTGCCGAAGGAGCTGGAGGAGTCGGCCATGGTGGACGGCTGCACCCGTACCCAGGCCTTCGTGAAGGTGATCTTCCCGCTGCTGGCCCCGGGCCTGATGTCGACCTCGCTGTTCGGCTTCATCACGGCGTGGAACGAGTTCCCGCTCGTCCTGATCGTCAACAAGGAGCAGGGCAAGACCCTCCCGCTCTGGCTGTCCTCCTTCAAGACGGCCTTCGGCAACGACTGGGGCGCGACCATGGCGGCCTCCACGATGTTCGCCGTCCCCGTGCTGATCCTGTTCGTCTTCCTGCAGCGCAAGGCAGTCGGTGGTCTGACCGACGGCGCCGTGAAGGGCTGAGCCACCGTGAGCATCCTCGTACCCACCGTCCCGGACAGCGACCAGCTCCACCGGGACGCCCTGACCGTCCTGCAGCCCGGCTTCGTCGGCACCGAGCCGCCCGCCTGGCTGCGCCGCCACCTGGCCGCCGGGCTCGGCTCGGTCGCGCTGTTCGACCGCAACGTGGTCGACCTCGACCAGCTGTCCGCCCTCACCGGCGCGCTGCGCGCGGAGAACCCCGACCTCCTGATCGCGATCGACGAGGAGAGCGGCGACGTCACCCGGCTGGAGGCCGGCTCCGGCTCGTCCTGGCCGGGCAACCTCGCCCTCGGGGCGATCGACGACCCGGCGCTGACCCGGGACGTCGCCCGCGAGCTGGGCCGGGCGCTGGCCGCGGCCGGCGTCAACTACAACTGGGCGCCCACCGCGGACGTCAACTCCAACCCCCGCAACCCGGTCATCGGCGTGCGCTCCTTCGGCGCCGACCCGGAGCTGTGCGCCCGGCACACCGCCGCCTGGGTGGAGGGCCTCCAGTCGGCCGGCGTGGCCGCCTGCTCCAAGCACTTCCCCGGCCACGGCGACACCGCGGTGGACTCGCACCACGGCCTGCCGGTGATCGACGTTGACCTGGACGTGCTGCGCACCCGCGACCTGATCCCGTTCCAGGCCGCGATCGCGGCCGGCACCAAGGCCGTGATGACCGCCCACATCATGGTCCCGGCGCTGGACCCGAAGCTGCCCGCCACCCTGAGCCCGACCGTGCTGCGCGACCTGCTGCGCGCCGCCCCGGCCGACGGCGGCCTCGGCTACCAGGGCCTGATCGTCAGCGACGCGATCGAGATGGGCGCCATCGCCGACACCTTCGGGATGGGCCAGGGCACCGTGCTGGCGCTGGCGGCCGGCGCGGACGCGATCTGCGTCGGCGGCGGGCTGGCCGACGAGGAGACCGTGCTGATGCTGCGCGACGCCATCGTGGCGGGCGTGCGCTCCGGCCGGCTCACCGAGGAGCGGCTGGCGGACGCCGCCGACCGGGTCCGGGCGCTGGGCAGCTGGGGCCGGATCGCGGCCCAGGGCGAGCAGGCCGAGCCGGACCTCGCGGTGGGCCTGCGGGCCGCGCGCCGGGCGCTCAAGGTGGTCCGGGCGCCGGGCCGCGAGGTGCTGCCGGTGAGCGAGCGCCCGTACGTGGCCTCGTTCTCGGACGAGCCGAACATCGCGGTCGGCGACGTGACCCCGTGGGGCGTGGCCGGCATGCTGGCCGACCGCTTCCCGGGCACCCGGACCCGTGCGGTGTCCGCGGCCGAGGCCGCGCCGGAGCTGCTGGAGGCGCTGGTCGCCGAGCTGGTGGCCGGGGCCCAGGGCCGCCGCCTGGTGCTGGTGGTCCGGGACGCCCACCGGCACGCCTGGATGGCCGCCGCGCTGGCCCGTCTGGTGGCGGCCCGGCCGGACGCCGCGGTGGTGGAGATGGGGCTGCCCCAGTCCGAGCCGGTCGGCGCGCTGTACATCGCCACCCACGGCGCCGCCCGGGTCTGCGGGCTGGCGGCCGTGGAGGTGCTCACCGGGCAGCCGGGAGCGGTCGGCTGAGACCGTACGGACGTCGCCGGCCGGAGCCGGGGGCGTCCGCCGACGGGCCCGTCATGCGCATGTCGCATGGCGGGCCCGTCGCGTTTCCCCGCCGTCGACCCGGACGTTCTCCGGATGACCGTGCTCCCTCAAGGCAGCCTTAAATCCACCTTAAGTCCCACTGAGGGTGACGGCCTGACGACTGATCGCCACGCGGTACAACGGGTCGGCAACAGCCTTGCTGACAAGGCCTGTTGGCCGTTGACACCACAGTTGGTCTAGGCCAGAGTCCATGCAACCGGTTCGAAATTGAACTCACCGGTTGTGGTATTGCGCCCTCCTCGAAGCTCTTCGCCGCCCCCGCCAGGACTCTCCGCCGCGGGCGCCAATCACGCTGTCGGCGGGCACCACCGTTCTTGGACAACCCTCGGAGGATGGCGTGAAGAAGCGTCAGCTCGGTTCGACGCTCGGGATCATGGCGCTGGCAGCCGCCCTGACGGCCTGTTCCTCGTCCGGATCACCCTCGGCCGACGGCCGGAGCTCCGCCGCGGACCCGCAGGCCGCCTCCGGCACCGTCACCGTCTGGTTGATGGACGACGCCCAGAAGAACTGGCCGGACCTGGTCCAGCGGGTCAACGACGAGTTCGCGGCGAAGTACCCCAAGGTCGGCCTCAAGCTGGTCTACCAGGGCTGGGCCGACAAGGTCTCCAAGCTCGACAAGGCGATCGCCGACGGCAGCGCCCCCGACGTGGTCGAGCTCGGCAACACCGAGACGATGAAGTACGTGCTCTCCGGCGCGCTGGCCCCGGTGGACCGCACCACCTTCGACAACTCCGACAGCTGGATCAAGGCGCTCGCCAACACCTGCACCTACCAGGACAAGTTGTGGTGCGTGCCCTACTACGCGGGCGCCCGGGTCGCGGTCTACAACTCCAGCGTCTTCCAACAGGCCACCGGCAGCGCGGAGTTCCCCAAGACCGAGGGCGAACTGATGACCGCCCTGGACAAGATCGCGGACAAGAACAGATCGGACCGGACCTTCTCCCCGCTCTACCTGCCCGGGCCGTACTGGTACGCCGCGATGAGCTACGTGGCCGCGTACGGCGGCAGCATCGCCAAGTTCGACAGCTCCGGCAACTGGCACGGCACCCTGCACGACGCCAAGTCCCAGCAGGGCATCGGCCACTTCGCGGACCTCGTCCGCAAGTACAACAAGGGCGACCTGACGCAGAACGAGCAGAACCAGTTCGAGGCCATGGCGCGCGGCCACGCCGCGTCCTTCTACGGCAACGGCTTCGAGGCCGCCAGCGTGATCGCGCCGGTCACCGGCGACTCGGGCCTCAAGGACAGCGTCAAGGTCGCCACCATGCCCGGCCCGGACGGCAAGCCGCTGCCCACCTTCATCGGCGGCTCCGACCTCGCCGTCACCGCCAAGTCCCAGCAGGCGGGGCCGGCCGCCGACTGGATCCGGATGTTCACCAGCACCAAGTCCGAACAGGCGCTGGCCGACAAGGACATCCTGCCGAACAACCTCAACCAGCTGAACCCGTTGAAGAACAAGCCCAACACCGCCGCCGCGGCCAACGCCGTCCCGGACGCCTGGTTCACCCCGCTGGCCCCCGGCTGGGGGGCGGTCGAGAAGCAGAAGATCATCCCGGACATGCTGACCGCGATCCTCAAGGGCAAGTCCGTCGACCAGGCCACCAAGGACGCCGACGCGGCGATCGACCAGCTGATCAACAACCCGTCCTGACGCCCGGCCCGCCGCACCGCTCGCCGCGCCACCCCCGATCCGCCCCGGGGCGGGGGTGCCGCGGCGGGGGCCCGCTCGTAGGATTGCCCAGCAGGAACCGCAGCGAGTGTGCGGACTCGCCGCCGTAGAGGTCCCCGTCGGGCAACCCGCCCGGGCGGGGTCGACCCATCTCATCGGAGGCAATCCAGATGTCCGACCCGCAGACTGTTTCCGTCCCCGGCCGGATCATGGCGGCGGAGATGGCCGAGCAGCCGGCCGTCCTCCGGCGCATCCTCGACGAGGGTGCCCCGAAGATCCGCGAGATCGCGGCCGGGATCGCCGCCCGCAGCCCCCGCTTCGTCCTGCTGACCGCGCGCGGCACCTCCGACAACGCCGCGCTCTACGCCAAGTACCTGATCGAGATCCTGCTCGGCAAGCCGGCCGGCCTGACCTCGATGTCCACCACCACGGCGTACGGGGCCCAGCCGGACCTCACCGACGTCCTGGTGATCACCGTCAGCCAGTCCGGCGGCTCGCCGGACCTGGTCGCCTCCACCAAGGCCGCCCGCGAGGCCGGGGCGATCACCCTGGCCGTCACCAACAACCCCGACTCCCCGCTCGCCGAGGTGTCCGAGTTCCACATCGACGTGCTGGCCGGGCCGGAGAAGGCGCTGCCGGCCACCAAGACCTACACCGCCGAGCTGCTGGCGCTCTACCTCCTGGTCGAGGGCCTGCGCGGCGGGGACGGCTCGGCGGCCGAGGTGCTGCCGGGCCTGGCCGCCGGGGTGCTGGCCCGCCAGGCGGAGGTGAAGGCGCTGGCCGAGCGCTACCGCTTCGCCCAGCGCCTGGTCATCACCTCGCGCGGCTACGGCTACCCGACCGCCCGCGAGGCGGCGCTCAAGCTGATGGAGACCACGTACATCCCGGCCACCCCGTTCTCCGGCGCCGACCTGCTGCACGGGCCGCTGGCCATGGTGGACAACGTCTCCCCGGTGATCGCGATCGTCCCGGACGGCAAGGGCGGCGAGGCCCTCCAGCCGGTGCTGGACCGTCTGCGGGGCCGCGGCGCGGACCTCGTGGTGATCGGCCAGCAGGCGCAGGTGGACGCCGCCTCGGCGGGCTTCGCGCTGCCCGCCGGCGTGCCCGAGGAGGTCCAGCCGATCCTGGAGATCCTGCCGCTCCAGCAGCTCGCCTACGAGGTCACCATCGCTCGCGGCCAGGACCCGGACGCCCCGCGCGCCCTGGCCAAGGTCACCGAGACGCACTGATACTCGCCCGCTCGCCTCCGGGCGGGGGCGCCCGCCGGAACGGAACCGGCCCCCGTCCACAGGCTGTGGACGGGGGCCGGTTCACTGAGCGGCGGAAACGGGTCCGGAATGCACTACGGGCCACGGCGCCGACACGGGACCCTCAACCCATGCGGCACCGCAGCCCGGAGCTGTCGTCGGGCACCGGTGTCGATCGAGGACTGTGCGGGGTCCTCGTTCGCCGGCGTCCGACCGAGGAGAAGCCGCGCGCGGTCAGGGCAGTTGCGCGGGGGGCCTCTCCTTGGTGCCCTTTCATTGTGGACTAGACCAATCTGCGTTGTCCAGGCCGCTCGGTGAATTGGTCTAAACAACTCCGGACAGTCATCCGGCGCCAGCGGACAGTCCGCCGAGCCCCCCGCCGGGCCTCGGCGCTACGCTCGCCATGTGCCCTCGCTGAACGAACTCGTCCGCCGCCACACCACCCTGACCGGGGCCGACGTGGAATGGCTCCACATGCTGGTCTCGGAGTGGCAGCTGCTCTCCGACCTCTCCTTCGCCGACCTGGTGCTGTGGATCCCCACCTGGGACGGCATCCGCTACGTCTCGGTGGCACAGATGCGGCCCAACACCGGGCCGACCTCCTACCAGGACGACATGGTCGGCCACCTCGTCCCGCGCGGGCGCCGCCCGCTGCTGGACGCCGCCTTCGACGAGGGGCGGATCGTGCGCGAGGGCGATCCGGAGTGGCGCGAGGAGGTCCCGGTCCGGGTCGAGTCGATCCCGGTCCGGCGCGAGGGCAAGGTGCTCGGGGTGATCGCCCGCAACACCAACCTGCTGACCGTGCGCACCCCCAGCCGGCTGGAGCTCACCTACCTCCAGAGCGCCTCCGACCTGGCCCAGATGATCGCGGCCGGCAGCTTCCCGTTCCCCGGCGTCGAGCAGGCCGACATGGACGCCGCGCCCCGGGTCGGCGACGGCCTGATCCGCCTGGACGCGGACGGCATCGTCACCTACGCCAGCCCCAACGCGCTCTCCGCCTACCACCGGCTGGGCCTCACCACCGACCTGGTCGGCAGCCACCTCGGCCGGGCCACCGCCGACCTCGTCCCGCCCTCCCGCTCGGCCGTCCACGAGGCCCTGGTGAAGCTGGCCAGCGGCTGGGCGCCCCGGCAGACCGAGGTGGAGGTGCAGGGGGGAGTGGTGACCCTGCGCGCGATCCCGCTCAAGCCGAAGGGGACGCTGACCGGCTCCCTGGTGCTCTGTCGGGACGTCACCGAGCTGCGCCGCCGCGACCGCGAGCTGATGACCAAGGACGCCACCATCCGGGAGATCCACCACCGGGTGAAGAACAACCTGCAGACGGTCGCCGCCCTGCTGCGGTTGCAGTCCCGCCGGATGGAGTCCGAGTCGGCCCGGGCCGCGCTGGACGAGGCGGTGCGCCGGGTCGGCTCGATCGCGATCGTGCACGAGACGCTCTCCCAGGCGCTGGACGAGCAGGTGGCCTTCGACGAGATCGCCGACCGGGTGCTGGCGATGGCGATGGAGCTGTCCCAGGACGGCCGGGTGGCGACCCGCCGCAGCGGAAGCTTCGGCATCCTCTCCGCCGAGGTGGCCACCCCGCTGTCGATGGTGTTGACCGAGCTGCTGCAGAACGCCCTGGAGCACGCCTTCGGCCCGACCGCCTCCGGGAACCTGGAGGTCAGCGCGCTGCGCGGGCGGGCCCCGGCGACCGGCATGGGCTGGTCGGACAGCTGGAACGGCGGTGCCAAGCCGGAGGAGTACCTGCTGATCACCGTGCAGGACGACGGGCGCGGCATGCCGGAGGGCTTCGACCCGAAGACGGCCGGCAACCTCGGGCTGCAGATCGTCCGGACGCTGGCCACCGGTGAGCTGGGCGGGACCTTCGACATGGTGGCCGGCCCGAACGGCGGCACCAAGGTCATCCTGGAGATCCCGGTGCGTTGATGCGTCGGGTTGCGCGGCGGGGGCGTGCGTGCGGCGGAAGCGCCGGGTGCGCGCTTCACGCGCCCGGCGTGCAAAGGCGGGGCACGGCCGGGTCGGGCGCCGGGCCGGAAACAGAAACGAGGCCCTGTCGACCGGGGGGGGGTGGGTCGACAGGGCCTCTCAACCCGTTCCGGCCGTCGGGGGGAGTCGGCCGGAACGGGGGCTCTAGGTGGTGCGACACCTCACATGTGCGTTGCACACGGTGAGCGCCTCAGCTCCACAATATTGCTCTAAGTGAACAGTATCAAGTGGCTGGACGGTTCGGTGTCGCGGGACCTCGCGTGGCAAGGCCCTTGGTGCGGAAGGCTTCACCAGGAGGTGCAGGGAAGCCTTTGATCATGTGTTGATCGGTTGTTGATCGGTACTACGGTTACTGCTGGTGCTACGGCGTGTGACCAGATGCTGCTGATCAGGCGGTGCGGGCGCGGTTGCGGGCGGCACGGCGCTTCATCGCGCGACGCTCGTCCTCGCTCATGCCGCCCCAGACGCCGGCGTCCTGGCCGGTCTCGAGGGCCCACTGGAGACACTGCTCCATCACCGGACAGCGGCGGCACACGGCCTTGGCTTCCTCGATCTGCAGCAGAGCAGGACCGGTGTTCCCGATCGGGAAGAACAGCTCCGGGTCCTCTTCGCGGCAGACAGCGCGGTGGCGCCAGTCCATGGTCGTCCAACTCCTCCTGCCGCGGGGGGTGGCCCGATCGGCATAATCGAATGGCTTGTGAATGTGAACGCTTTCACGAATCCCACAACAGCAAAAGAGACCAAAGGCCCATCGGGCCCGGGTGGTCTGTGCTGGGGGGGATTCGGCGATTCGAGGGACACCCCGCGGTCGGCGCTCCTGTGGTTCCGGAGTTGCCGTCGCTGCGATGTGTCCCGATCGCCATGTAGAGGTTCGCAAACCTCGGGCTCGGATACAACCCCCTTCGGGGAGGAATTTTTGATTCTTCGGTGTCGCCTAGCTCACAGCCAGTACTTCTATGGAGTGAAGGGGGCTTGTGCGTTCGAGAAGAAGGGCGAAGCCCCCTTCCGGTCACACAATCACACGCAGTGCCCGCCGAACGCCTGTGAAACTGACGCGACTCCGGTCTCCAAGATGGTCCCCGTCGACCTGGAACGGCACAGGTTCCTGGGAAACCAAGGTGAAGTGTCTGACGTCGTGATAGGAGACGACGTGCTTTCCGGACGGGCCGGCCGGCGGGGCGCCGTCGCTCGAAGGCGCGTACGACCGCAGGATCTGACGGATCGTTCGAGCAGTACCGAACGCCGTCATCCGGGTGATGCCGAAGACGTCCAGATCCGTGTCGAAGGAGGCGAGGGGCGAGGGGTAGACCGGACGGCTGCCGAGGAACGTCCACGGCGAGGTGTTGCTGACTATCGTCAGCGCCAGGCCCGGAACGGCCTCGCGGCCCGGTATTTCCAAGGCCACCGGGCCCGAGCGGCGCTGCTCACGCTGGGTGAAGTAGTGCCGGAGGGCCTGCCCGACGTACAGGGCGTGGGTGGACTTGCGCCCGGCCCTGCGCTGCTCCTCGACCCGGCCCACCACGCCGGCGTCGAAGCCGAGGCCGGCGGTGAAGGTGAACCAGCGGTCCGGCAGCCCCTCGGTCATCGCCTTGCCCAGGCCGATCGGCCGCTCGTGCCCCTGCTCCAGTGCGTTCAGCAGGGCGCCGGTGGCCTCCACCGGGTCGTTGGGCAGGCCCAGTGCGCGGGCGAAGACATTGGTCGAACCGCCCGGCACCACGGCCAGTCGCGGGACCTTCTCGCCCGGGCCGTGCGCCAGCAGCCCGTTCACCACCTCGTTGACGGTGCCGTCCCCGCCCAGCGCCACCACCAGGTCGACCGTGCCGTCCTGGGCGGCGTCCCGGGCCAGGTCGTGCGCGTGCCCCCGGTACTGGGTCTCGGCGACGTCCAGCTTGAGGTCGCTGCGCAGCGCGTGGATCAGTACGTCCCTGGTCCGGCCACTGGTGGTGGTGGCCTTGTGGTTCACGACCAGGAGAGCGCGCATGGGGAAAGCCTACGGGGCCGTACGGACCGACCGGCGGCTACCCTGCTGGAGTGACCGCAGAATCCTCCGCACCCGTACCCGCCCGCCCGGTCCCGCTCACCCTGGGCGCCGCCATCACCGCCCTGGAGGGCGCGGCGCTCGCCGTCGTCGGCGTCTCGGACATGGTGTCCGCACTGTCCGGCCAGGCCAAGCAGCTGGCCCTGAACGAGTTCGGCGGCCTGGTCATCGTGCTGCTCGGGGTGCTGCCGATACTGGCCGCCCGCGCGCTGCTCAAGGAGCGCCGCTGGGGCCGCAGCCCCGCCGTGCTGACCAACTCGATCTGCCTGCCGGTGGCTTACTACATGGTCCAGAGCGGCGGCGCGATGATCGCGGTCGGTGCGCTGGTCGGCCTGCTCGGCCTGGTGGGCATCGGTGCGCTGCTGAACCCGAGGTCGACGGCGGCCCTGTACGCGCAGCAGGAGGGCTGAGCGCCCCCACCGCCCCGAACACGAACGGACGGCCGCCGCAGCACCCGCTGCGGCGGCCGTCCGTTCGTGCCGGTCCTGCTACTCCTCGACGAGGAGCTTCTCCCGCAGCTGGGCCAAGGTCCGGGCCAGCAGGCGGGACACGTGCATCTGGGAGATCCCCACCTCGGCGGCGATCTGCGACTGGGTCATGTTCCGGAAGAACCGCAGCACCAGGATCTTCTGCTCCCGGGGCGGCAGTTGGGCCAGCAGGGGCTTGAGCGACTCGCGGTACTCGACGCCCTCCAGTGCCTCGTCGGTGGCGCCCAGGGTGTCCGCCACGGCCGGCGACTCGTCGTCGCTGTCCGGGACGTCCAGGGACAGCGTGGAGTACGCGTTGGCGGACTCCAGGCCCTCCAGCACGTCCTCCTCGGAGATGCCCAGGTGCTCGGCCAGCTCGTGCACCGTGGGGGAGCGGCCGTGCCGCTGGGAGAGCTCGCTGGTCGCCGTGGTGAGCGACAGCCGCAGCTCCTGGAGGCGGCGCGGGACGCGCACCGCCCACCCCTTGTCGCGGAAGTGCCGCTTGATCTCGCCGACGATGGTCGGCGTCGCGTAGGTGGAGAACTCGACCCCGCGCTCGTGGTCGAAGCGGTCCACCGACTTGATCAGTCCGATGGTGGCGACCTGGGTCAGGTCGTCCAGCGGCTCACCCCGGTTGCGGAACCGCCGGGCCAGGTGTTCGACCAGCGGGATGTGCATCCGGACCAGCTGGTTGCGCAGCTCCACGCGCTCCGGGGAGCCCTCGGGCAGCGCGGCCAGCCGGACGAACAGCGCGCGGGCGGCCTCCCGGTCCGGTGCGCCGGTGCGGTGCGAGCCCTGGGCGGGCACGGCGCCGTGCAGGTCCGCGCCCTCCGCCGCCGGTTCCGGCGGGGGAGTGGAGGCGGGCGTCGGCTCAGACGTCGGCTCGGTCGGGTGGCTCATCCGGTGGGCGTCCTTCGGGTGCGCTTCGTCGTTGGCGGCGAGGCCGGAAACGCTCGCCTGGGTCGGTACGGCAGGTCCCGCCGTCGCGAGGCCGGTACGGTCCAGATCACTCACGGCCATTCCCCCGTTCCGTTCCGGGAGCACCGGGGCCGTCGGCCCCGGCATCGTCTCGTTGGTCGTACCGCCGGTGGGCGGTACCGGGAGCCGCCCACCGGCCCCGGGTGGGGTGCGGCGGACGGCCCTTGCAGGGTGCTGCTGCTCGGTGCCCGGTCAGTGGGCGGCGGACCCGCCGCGCTTCTTGTGCAGGCTGATCGTCACGGTGTTGTCCTCGGCGACCGAGGAGTCCACCTCGCCGGCCAGCGCGGAGAGCACCGTCCACGCGAAGGTGTCGCGTTCGGGCGCCTTGCCGTCCGTGGTCGGAGCGGAGACCGTCACCTTGAGCGAGTCGCCGACCAGCCGGAACTCGCAGGACAGGACGGAGCCGGGCACCGCCTGCTGGAGCAGGATGGCGCAGGCCTCGTCCACCGCGATCCGCAGGTCCTCGATCTCGTCGAGGGTGAAGTCCAGCCGGGCGGCAAGCCCGGCCGTCGCTGTTCGCAGCACGGAGAGGTAGGCCCCTGCCGCGGGCAGCCGGACCTCCACGAAGTCCTGAACTCCGAGATCGCTGTCGATCTGGGACACCCTTGCCTCCTGGGTGACGCGCTGTGCTTGCTTGGTACCCCCGAGGGGGCGTCCTCCGCACCCGGTGCGGGAGTTACTCATGGTAAGGCATTGCGACGCAGGGTGGCAGGGGCTTTGCCCCTACTCCGTGCGTGGGTTCAACGCTTCCCGGCGGCCGTGAGTGCCTCATCGGTGAGCCGGTAGACCGTCCACCCGTTCATCGGCACCGCGCCGAGCGAGCGGTAGAAGTCGATCGAGGGCTGGTTCCAGTCCAGCACCGACCATTCGACCCGGGCGTAGCCGCGCTCGACGGCGATCCTCGCCAGCTCCAGCAGGAGCGCCTTGCCGTGGCCGCCGCCGCGGGCCTGCGGGCGGACGTAGAGGTCCTCCAGGTAGATCCCGTGGGTGCCGCGCCAGGTCGAGAAGTTGAGGAACCAGAGCGCGAAGCCGACCGGTTCGCCGGTGGCCGGGTCCTCCGCGATCAGGCCGAACAGCGCCGGGGCGGCGCCGAACAGCGCCTCGCGCAGCTGCTCCTCCGTGGCCACCGCCTCCTGGGGGGCCTTCTCGTACTCCGCGAGCTCACGGATCATGGCCAGGACGACGGGAACGTCGGTGACGACGGCGGTGCGGATCATGCCGCGAGCCTACTGCGCGGGCCCCGCCCGGGCCCAGGGCCGGAGCGGGGTCCGATCGTCGGTCGCGCCGGTCAGCGGGCCGGGACGGTGCGCAGGAACCCGGCCAGGGTGCTGATCGCGGCCGGGTTGCGCGGGCTCTCGACCAGGTCGACGTAGTCCATGACGAAGATCCGGTCGTTCCTGATCGCGGCGACGTTTGCCAGCGGCGGGAAGGACTTGAGGAACGTCCGCTTCTCCTCGGCGCCCGGGGTCGCGTAGTTGTTGATCACGATCACCTCGGGGTCGCGCTGCACCACGCTCTCCCAGCCGGCGGTGACCCAGGTGTCCGCGAGGTCGCCCATGACGTTGGTCCCGCCGGCCTTCGCGATGATCTCGTTCGCGGCGGCGAACTTCCCGGCGGTGTACGGCTTGTCCTGCCCGCTGTCGTACAGGAAGACGGACGGGCGGCGCTCCGGCTGCGGCACGGCGGCGATGGTGGCCCTGGACTCGGCGATCAGCTTGTCCGCGCGGTCCTCGACGTCGAAGATCGCGCCCAGGTTGGCCAGGTCGGTGTAGAGCGCCTCCAGCGGGTCCATCACCCCGCGCTCGGAGCCCTTGCCGCTGCGGCAGGACTCGCTGAGCACGTAGGAGTCCACGCCGAGCGCCTTGAACGCCTGCGGGGTGACCCCGGTGCCCTCGTCGAAGCCGTAGTGCCAGCCGGCGAACACCAGGTCGGCCTTGGCGTCCAGGGCGATCTCCTTGGTGAGCACCTTCTTGGAGAGCCAGTCGGTCTGCCGGTAGCCGTCCTTCCAGGCCACCTTGTCGACCTGCCCCTTGTCGTCGGGCATCACGTAGCCGGCCATCCGGTCGGCGAGGCCGAGGGAGAGCATCAGTTCGGTGATGTTGACGTCGTTGGTCACCACCCGGGCGGGCTTCTGCGCGAAGGTGAGCCGCTCGCCGCAGTTCGTCACGGTCACCGGGTAGTGGCCGGAGGCGGTGGCGGCGCCGGGGCGGGGGGCGATCTCGGCGCCGCAGGCGGTCAGCCCGAGGGTGAGCAGGGCGGTGGCGGCAACGGCCTTGGTGCGCATACGGGTTCCTTCGGATCGGAACGGTCCCGGGGATTCGCGGGGGGTCAGGCGAGACGGTCGAACAGCAGCTGGAGGGCGCCGGTCCCGGGGTGGCGGACGGGGGTGGCCCGGACGCCGAACACCTCGGCCAGCAGTTCGGGGCGGAGCACCTCGTGGGGCTCGCCGGCGGCGACGATCCGGCCGGCCTCCAGCACGTACAGCCGGTCGCAGTGGCCCGCCGCCAGGTTGAGGTCGTGCAGGGCGGTGAGCACCGTCGGCCCGGCCTCGCTGGCGAGTGCCAGCACCTCCAACTGGTGGGCGATGTCGAGGTGGTTGGTGGGCTCGTCCAGCACCAGCAGGCGCGGTTCCTGGACGAGCGCGCGGGCGATCAGCACCCGCTGCTTCTCGCCGCCGGACAGGCTCGGGAAGGCGCGTTCGGCGAGGTGGTCGGCCCGGACCCGGCGCAGCGCGGCGGCGCAGCGCTCCCGGTCCCCGGCGGTCGGGCCGGCGGCGAGGCCTCGCCGGTGCGGCAGCCGGCCCATGGCGACCACCTCGGCCACCGTGAACTCGAACTCGGCGGGGTGCTCCTGGGTCAGCGCGGCCACCCGGCGGGCGGTGTCGCGGGCGGTGAGCGCGTGCAGGTCGTCGCCGCCCAGCCTGACGGTCCCGCCGGCCGGGCGCAGCACCCGGTAGACGCAGCGCAGCAGGGTCGACTTGCCGCTGCCGTTCGGGCCGATCAGTCCGATCACCTGCCCGGCGGCGGCCGTCAGGCTCACCTCGTGGACCAGCCGGGCGCCGGCCAGTTCCACCGAGACGCCGTCGACCCGCAGGTCCTCCGCGCCGGTCGAAGGGGTCGGGCCCGTCATCGCCGGCCTCCGAAGGCCTGGCCGCGGCGGCGCATCATCAGCAGGAAGGCGGGCACCCCGAGCACCGCGGTGAACACCCCGACGGGCAGTTCGGCGGGCGCCAGCAGGGTGCGGGAGGCGATGTCCACCCAGACCAGCAGCAGCGCCCCGGCGAGCGGCGCGATCGCCAGCACCCGGCGGTGCCCGGCGCCGACCAGCATCCGGGCCAGGTGCGGCATCAGCAGTCCGACGAAGCCGATCGCCCCGCTGACGGCGACCACGGTGCCGGTGACGGCGGCGGTGACCACGAACAGTTCCCGGCGCAGCCGGTCGGGGTCGACGCCGAGCGAGGCGGAGGTCTCGTCGCCCATCGCGAGCGCGTCCAACCGTCCGGCGGCGCAGGCCAGGTAGGCCAGTCCGGCCAGGACGGTGGCGGCCGCGATCGGCACCGAGCCCCAGGTGGCGCCGCCGAGGCTGCCGAGCAGCCACATCATGGCGTCCCGGGCGGCCTCGGCGTGGTCGGCGGAGAAGACCATCAGGGTGGTCAGGGCGGAGAAGCCGTAGGAGAGCGCGGTGCCGGTGAGCACCAGCCGCAGCGGGGTGAGCCCGTACGCGGTGCGGGCGGCGAGGTAGACCAGCACCATGGCGAGCAGCGCGGAGCCGAACGCGGAGACCGAGATCGCCCACACCCCGAGCGAGGCGAAGGCGCCGAGCAGCAGGACGGCGTTGGCGCCGACGGCGGCGCCGGAGGAGATGCCCAGGACGAAGGGGTCGGCGAGGGCGTTGCGCACCAGGGCCTGGACGGCGACCCCGGTGGCGGCGAGCCCGCCGCCGACCACGGCGGCCAGCAGGGTGCGCGGCAGCCGCAGCTCCCAGACGATCGCGTACGCCGCCGCGTCGCTCGCGTCCAGCCGTCCGCCGGTCAGCCCGGCGCCCAACAGTCGCAGGACGTCCGGGAGTTCGATTCCGGAGGCGCCGAGCGCGACGCCGCAGACCAGGGAGAGCAGCAGGGCGGCGGCGAGGCCGAGGGCGAGCGGGAGGGTCGGTATTCGGCGGACGGGGTCACTCACGGGCGGGCGCGCCTTGCCTCGGGCCGCGGGTGTGCCGGGGCGGGCGCCGGCCGGGGCCGGGCCCGGGCGCCTTCCCCTCGCAGTCCACGGCGAGTTGTCGGGAGTCCAGCGGCCGGGGGCGATCGGGCTGGCCCGGCCCCGGGACCGCGGGCCGTGCTCACCGTTGCGGGTCAGCGCCGGATTCTCACCGGACTTCCCCCTCGGACGCCCTGGCAGCATAACAGCCACTCAGGGTAGGCAACCCTTACCGGGGTCCGTTCCCGGGGCGGGGGCACGGGAACGCACGACCGCCCCCGTCCGACGGTGCGGACGGGGGCGGCCGGGTGGCGACGCGTCAGGCTCAGGCCTGCTTGGTCTCCCAGAAGATCTTGTCGACCTCCGCGATCAGGTCCAGCAGGGCCTGGCCGGTGGCCGGGTCGGTGGACGCCTTGGCGGCCGAGGCGGCCTTCAGGGTGTCGTTGATCAGCTGGTGCAGCTGCGGGTACTTCTCGAAGTGCGGGGCCTTGAAGTAGTCGCTCCACAGCACCGAGATGTGGTGCTTGACGGCCTCGGCGCGCTGCTCCTTGATGATGATGGCGCGGGCGCGGAAGTGCGGGTCCTCGTTGGCCTGGTACTTCTCCTGGGTGGCCTTGACCGACTCGGCCTCCAGCTTGGCCTGGGCGGGGTCGTAGACACCGCACGGCAGGTCGCAGTGGGCGTGAGCAGTGGCACGCGGTGCAAACAGACGAGAGAACATGGGAGTCCTTCCTTAGATCGTCTTCCCGCGCCCGAGATTACCCTTCCGGCCTCCGGGTTTCGCGGCCGGGCGGTGGGCCTAGGGCGAAAGACGGACCCGGAACCGGGGTAATCCGGACATCGAACGGATGACGGTCCGTACGGCAGACTGGGGCGGTCGGTCCGGGAGGAGGAGCCATGGCGCGGAGCGCGGAGCCGCAGGGCGGCGGGCAGGGCGGCGCGGTGCCGTTCGGGCTGGTCGACGTGACGGGCCCGTCGATGGTCCCGACCCTGCGCGAGGGCGACCGGCTGCTGGTCCGCTACGGGGCGCCGATCCGGCCCGGCGCGGTGGTGCTGTTCCGGCACCCGTTCCAGCAGGACCTGCTGGTGGTGAAGCGGGCCGCCGAGCGCCGCCCGAAGGGCTGGTGGCTGCTGTCCGACAACCGTCCGGTGGACAGCGACAGCCGCAGCTACGGCCCGGTCCCGGACGAGCTGGTGCTCGGCCGGGTGCTGCTGCGGCTGCGGCCGAGCCCCGCCTGGCTGGCGCCGGGCCGCGGGCTGGAGCGGCTGCTGCTCGGCCCCCGGCTGGCCCGGGTGCCGGGCCTGGCCCGGCGGTTCGGGGTCTTCGTCGACGAGCTCTGAGCCCCGGCCGGCTACTGCCCGGTGCCCAGCGCGGCCTCGGCCTCCAGCCGCTTGCGGGCCCGGTACGCGGCGACGTTGGCGCGGGTCGCGCAGCGGTCGGAGCAGTAGCGGCGGGAGCGGTTGGTCGAGGTGTCCAGGTAGGCGTTGCGGCACGGCGCGGCCTGGCAGATGCCGAGCCGGTCGGCGCCCAGTTCGGTGAGGTGCACGGCCAGGCCCATGCAGGCGACGGCGCTGAAGTGCGCGGTGGCGGTGGGCGAGTTGTCGGCCAGGTGCAGGTGCCAGCGCGGCCGGCCGGCGTCGTCCAGGTAGTCGTGCCCGGAGACCAGCGGGCTGACGGGGTACTCCATCAGCAGGCTGTTCAGCAGGTCGACGGACCGGATCTCGTCCCCCTCGGCGGCGGCCTCGAACACTCCGCGCAGCCTGGTCCGCACCGCCCGCAGCCGGGGCACGTCGGACTCGTCGGCCAGCGCGGCGGCGCGGGAGGAGTCGGAGAAGAGGGCGCGCACGGCGTCCACCGAGGTCAGCGTGTCGGTGCCGCGCTCGGGTTCCTCGGTGTTCACCAGCCGAACGGCGAGGTCGGCGTACGAGGCGAGCTCCACGGCGGTCCTTCCAGTGGTTGCGTAACGGGCCCGGATGGTTCCGGTAACGGGCTGGGCGCTTCCAGCCTATTACCCGGCTGGGGAAAACGTCGGCGCCCGGCAGGAAGTCGTCTGCCGGGCGCCGACCGTACGGGCTCAGAGGACCTTGGAGAGGAAGGCCCTGGTGCGCTCGTGCTGGGGGTTGGTGAGCACCTCGCGGGGGTTGCCGGACTCGACCACCACACCGCCGTCCATGAACACCAGGGCGTCGCCGACCTCGCGGGCGAAGCCCATCTCGTGGGTCACGACCACCATCGTCATGCCCTCCTCGGCCAGGCCGCGCATGACGTCCAGGACGTCGCCGACCAGCTCCGGGTCGAGCGCCGAGGTGGGCTCGTCGAAGAGCATCAGCTTGGGCTTCATGGCCAGCGCGCGGGCGATCGCCACGCGCTGCTGCTGGCCGCCGGACAGCTGCGAGGGGTAGTTCTTCGCCTTGTCGGCGAGGCCGACCCGCTCCAGCAGGGCCATCGCGCGCTCCCGGGCCTCGGCCCTGCTCTCGCGCTTGACCTGGACCGGCGCCTCGATGACGTTCTCCATCGCGGTCATGTGCGGGAACAGGTTGAAGCGCTGGAAGACCATGCCGATGTCGCGCCGCTTGACGGCGACCTCGCGGTCCTTGAGCTCGTGGAGCTTGTCGCCCTTCTGCCGGTAGCCGACCAGTTCGCCGTCCACCCAGAGGCGGCCGCCGTTGATCTTCTCCAGGTGGTTGATGCACCGCAGGAAGGTCGACTTGCCGGAGCCGGACGGGCCGATGAGGCAGAACACCTCGCCCTGCTTGACCTCCAGGTCGATGCCCTTGAGCACCTCGACCATTCCGTAGGACTTGTGCACGTTCTCGGCCCGGACCATCGGCTCACCGGTGGACGCGGAGTCGGTGGGGGTCTTGCTCAGATCGGTCATACGTGACCACCTCCCTCGAGCCCCGGGACGACGTCGGCGGTGGTCTTCGGGGCGGGCTTCCCGGCGAACAGGCCCCGCAGTCGCTGCAGCGGGGTGGGCGGGAGGGTGCGGTTGGAACCTCGGGCGTAGTGGCGCTCGATGTAGTACTGGCCGATGGTCAGCACCGAGGTGAAGAACAGGTACCAGAGGCTGACCACGATCAGCAGCGGGATGTTCTGGTAGTTCCGGGAGTAGATGACCTGGCCGGCCCGGAAGATCTCCTCCAGGGAGATCACGGAGACCAGCGAGGTGGTCTTGAGCATCGAGATGGTCTCGTTGCCGGTCGGCGGGATGATCACCCGCATGGCCTGCGGCAGGACGATCCGCCGCATGGTCTGGAACCGGCTCATCCCGAGCGCGTGGGCGGCCTCGGTCTGGCCCTCGTCGACCGACTGGATGCCGCCGCGGACGATCTCCGCCATGTAGGCGGCCTCGTTGAGGCCGAGGCCCAGCAGGGCGGCGACGAAGGTCGGGATCAGGACGTTGGTCTCGCCGGACCAGAACTCCGGTCCCCACGGTACGCCGATCGACAGCTTGGCCCAGATCAGGCCGAGGAAGTTCCAGAACACCAGCTGCACCAGGACCGGGGTGCCGCGGAAGATCCAGATGTAGACCCAGGCGGTGCCGGCCAGCAGCGGGTTCGGGGAGAGCCGCATCACCGCGAGGATGATGCCGCCGACCACACCCATGAGCATGGAGAGGGCGGTCAGCTCCAGTGTCACGAGCAGCCCGTGCATGATGCTGTCGTGGAACAGGTACTGCCCGACGATGTCCCACTTGAAAGCGGGGTTGGTGAAGAGGGCGCTCAGCAGCATCGCCGCGAGCAGGGCGATGACGACGGCACCCGCCCAGCGTCCGGGGTGGCGGACCGGGACGGCCTTGATGGTCTCAGGCCGTCCCTTCGGCGCCGTCCCCTTGTCCAGAGAGTTCACGGTGTGGCCTCGGGGGAGAGATGAAGCGTACGAGGGGTCAGCTGGTGGCGCCGTTGACGACGGACTTGTCGAGGGCACCGGCCTCGACGCCCCACTTGGTGAGGATCTGCTTGTAGGTGCCGTCGTCGATCAGCGACTGGACGGCGCCCTGGATCGCCGGGGTGAGCTTGGAGCCCTTGGCGAGGGCGACGCCGTAGGGGGCCACGCCGTAGGTGTCGCCGAGCTTCTCCAGCTGCCCGCCGGACTGCTTGATCGCGTAGTCGACGACCTGGGAGTCGGCCATCATCGCGTCGTCGCGGCCGGAGACCACGGCGTTGGTGACGTCCGTCTGGAGGTCGAACTTGTCGCCCTCGTTCTGGATGCCCGGCTTGCCGGCCTTGGCGCAGTCCGGGTTGCGGGTGTCCTTGATCTCGTCGGCCTGGGTGGTGCCGGTCTGGACGGCGACCTTCTTGCCGCAGAGGTCCTTCGGGTCGACCTTGCCCGGGTTGCCCTTCTTGACCGCGATGGCGCTGCCCGAGTTGAAGTAGGTCACCATGTCGACGACCTGCTCGCGCTCCTTGTTGTCCGTGAAGGACGACATGCCGAGCTGGAACTTGTTCGACTGGATGCCGGGGATGATCGCGGTGAAGCCGGAGTCCTGGACCTCGGCCTTGAGGCCGAGCTTGGCGGCGATCGCGTTGGCGAGGTCGACGTCCATGCCGATGACCTTGCCGCTGTCGTCCTTGAACTCGTCCGGCGCGTACGAGGCGTCCGCGCCGACCAGGAGCTTCCCGGCCGACTTGACGTCGGCGGGGACGAGGGCGGCCAGCTTGTCGTCGGCCTTGACCGTGTTCACGGTCGCGGAGGCGTTGGGGGCGCCGCTGCCGTCGCTGCTCTTGCTGCTGCTACAGCCGGTCAGTGCCAGGGACACGGACACGGCAGCCACGCCGGCCGCGAAGAGGCGGGTGCGCTGGGTACGGACGGTCATGAGGGGGATCTCCTCCTGGGGAGAGAAATCGGGCGGAGCGCGCCGCGGGAGCGGCGCACCGGGGCAGCTGGCCGTACGGAGCCGTACGGGTGGTCACTCGCTGTACGTCGTCGTACGTGCGTTGCCGGGTGGTGCAGTTGCCTGGGCGCAGGTGGCCGCCCAGGGTGGTGCGGGTACTGCTTCCGCCACCCTCCGCCGAGGTGGACGTCGACCTGAACCGCCTCGACCGGTGGTCGGCTCGATCCGAGATGGGGGGAATCCTGCCATCTGATGACGGTCAGGTGGCCCTCATCCAGATCAAAATCGGATAACGAGGGCTCGTGCTGTCCGCTATTCGGACGGATCGCGTGCCCCTGTCACCCTGCGTATAAGTATGCAGATCCGGCAGTGGTGTTCCCGGACGCCCCGCCGCTGCCCCGCGGCCCCGCCCGTTCCCCGCTCCCGCCCCGCCGCCCCGGGCGGGTCAGATGCCCCCGTTGACCACCGCGTTCTGCGCCGCGCCCGCGCTCACGTTCCACTTGGCGAGGATCTTGTCGTACTCGTCGCTGCGGATCAGCTGGTCCACCGCCTTGGCCACGGTGTCGCGCAGCTCGGTGTCCTCCTTGCGGACCGCGATGCCGTACGGGTTGGAGGTCGACTGGGCCCCGGTCACCTCGAAGCGGCCCCCGCCGTCCGTGGTCTTCGCCGCGTAGGCGGCCACCGGGAAGTCGTTCAGCCCGGCCGCGGCGGTGCCGGCGGCGACCTCGGCCAGCGCCTTGGCGTCGGTGTCGAAGCGGTGCACGGTCAGCTGCTTGCCGGCGCGCGAGCAGACGGCGACCTGCCGGGTGGCGATCTCGTCCTGGGTGGTGCCCTGCTGGAAGGCGATCGTCCGGCCGCACAGGTCGTCCAGGGTCCGGATGCCCTTGGGGTTGCCCTTCGGGACGACGATCGAGGTCCCGGCGATGAAGTAGTCGACGAAGTCGACGCCCGGGTTGACCTGCTTGCCGTCGGCGTCCAGGCCCTCGCGGCGCGCACGGACGTCGCTGAGCGCGGACATCGCCACGTCGAACTGCTTGCCCTGGAGGTTCGGTATCAGCTTGTCGAAGGGGGTGTCCACGAACTCGACCCGCACGTCGAGGATCCGGCCGAGGGCGGTGGCGAGCTCCGGGTCGAGGCCGGCCGGCTTGCCGTCCGAGCCGCGGAACTCCACCGGCGCGTAGTTGACGTCCATGCCGACGCGCAGCACCCCGGCGGAGCGCTGCGCCTTCGGCAGCTTGCTGCGGACGTCCTTGACCGGGTCGCTCGCGGCGGCCTGCCCGTCACCGCCGCAACCGGTGAGCAGCAGGGCGCCGGCGGCGGCCAGGGCGGCCGCGGCGAAGGCCGGGCGACGGGCGGGAGGGCGGAGAGGCATGAGGGTGCTCCTGAGGGCGGAACCGGGGTCGCCGCGGTGTCGCGCGGGTGTACGCGGAACGGCGGACAAGCGATCCTGCCATCCCGCCCTGCCGGGCCCGGCAGCGGGTGTGTCAGAATTCGGTACCGGGTGACCCCCGAACGCTCGAACCAGACCGACGAGCCCCGACAGGCTCGGGGTGCCCAGGACCGGAAGTCATCACGTGGCTCCGTATCCGGGGCACCGATCCCCTGCGGATCTGCGTTCACACTTGCGGGTGCGCGTGCCTCAGCGCCGTTGCCGCCGCCGGAGCCCGGCACTTCCGACACCGGGCCCCAGCCGACGCGACAGCACGGCGATGAACTGCGCGTGACGAGGACGAAAAGGCATAGGTGCGATGCCTCCGTCCGACCTACGCTCGGCCCGGTAGCACAAGCGGACAACACAAGACCCCATAAAAACCCTCATCCGAGGGCGCCACCCGACGGCAGCGCCCCCGCCCCGACCCCGGGTCCGCTCAGGCGTACCCGGTTTCCGGCTTACGGCCGGGGCGCCCAGTCCGTCGGCCGCGCACCTCGCCGGAAACAATGACGAAGAGGTCATCGTGGCAGCGGAGATCATCAGCAGCACCCAGGACACCGTCGATCCGGTCGACGCCGTTTTCGCGCTCCACCGCGGCGGCAAGATGGAGATCCGGGCGACCGTGCCGGTGCGCGACGCGGACGACCTGTCCCTCGCCTACACCCCCGGTGTCGCCCGGGTCTGCACGGCCATCGCCGAGCAGCCGGAGCTGGTCAACGACTACACCTGGAAGTCCAACACCGTCGCGGTGGTCACCGACGGCACCGCCGTGCTGGGCCTGGGCGACATCGGCCCGGAGGCCTCGCTCCCCGTGATGGAGGGCAAGGCCATCCTGTTCAAGCAGTTCGGCGGGGTGGACGCGGTGCCGATCGCGCTCGCCTGCACCGAGGTGGACGAGATCGTCGAGACGGTGGTCCGGCTGGCCCCGTCCTTCGGCGGCGTCAACCTGGAGGACATCTCCGCCCCCCGCTGCTTCGAGATCGAGCGCCGGCTCCAGGACGCCCTGGACATCCCGGTCTTCCACGACGACCAGCACGGCACCGCGATCGTCACCACCGCCGCCCTGTGGAACGCCGCCAAGGTGACCGGCCGGGAGATCGGCGCGCTGCGGGCCGTGATCTCCGGCGCCGGCGCGGCCGGCATCGCCATCGCCAAGATGCTGCTGGCCGCGGGCATCGGCGACGTCTCCGTCTGCGACCGCAAGGGCGTGGTGTACCGGGGCCGCGAGGACCTGACCGACGTCAAGGCCGAGATCGCCGAGCTGACCAACCGTTCGGAGCTCAAGGGCTCGCTGGCCGACGCGCTGGCCGGCGCCGACGTGTTCATCGGCGTCTCCGGCGGCACCGTGCCGGAGGAGGTCGTGGCGACCATGGCCGAGGGCGCGTTCATCTTCGCGATGGCCAACCCCAACCCGGAGATCCACCCCGAGGTGGCGCACAAGTACGCGGCGGTCGTCGCCACCGGGCGCAGCGACTTCCCGAACCAGATCAACAACGTGCTGGCCTTCCCGGGCATCTTCGCGGGCGCCCTCCAGGTGCGGGCCTCCCGGATCACCGAGGGCATGAAGCTGGCCGCCGCCAAGGCGCTGGCCGCCGTGGTGGCCGACGAGCTGACCCCGCAGAAGGTCATCCCCTCGCCGTTCGACGAGCGGGTCGCCCCGGCCGTCACCAAGGCCGTGGCCGAGGCCGCCCGTGCCGAGGGCGTGGCCCGGATCTGACGCGGTGCCGGGGGAGCGCGCCGGCCACGACGGCCGCTCCCCCCGCCCTGCCCTCCCCCTCCCCCCGAACCGAAGGGGCGCGCCGGTGCCGAAAGGGAGAGCGCGAGGGAGCGACGCAGGAGCGAGGGAGCGCCGACCGTCGGCACCGGGTCGGAGCGCCCCGGAGGCGAGCGGGGGAGCGACAGCCGGGACACGCGTCACACCCACGTGTGGTTCCCGGCCCCGGCCGTCCCGGCTAGTGTCCGGGGCATGTTTGCTGCCTATGCCGCCCGTATCGACGCCGACGACCCGCTCAGCGGGCTGGAGTTGGGCGAACTCCCCGAGCCGCAGGCCCGTCCCGGGTGGAGCGTGGTCACGGTCCGGGCCGCCAGTCTCAACCACCACGACCTGTGGTCCCTGCGCGGCGTCGGCCTGCCCGCCGAGAAGCTGCCGATGATCCTCGGCTGCGACGCCGCGGGCGTCGACGAGGACGGCAACGAGGTGGTCGTCCACTCGGTGATCGGCCAGTCCGGTCACGGGGTGGGCCCGACGGAGCCCCGGTCCATCCTGACCGAGCGTTACCAGGGCACCTTCGCCCAGCGGGTGGCCGTGCCCACCTGGAACCTGCTGCCCAAGCCGGCCGAGCTGAGCTTCGAGGAGGCCGCCTGCCTGCCCACGGCCTGGCTGACGGCGTACCGGATGCTGTTCACCAACGCCGGGGTCAAGCCCGGTGACACGGTGCTGGTGCAGGGGGCCGGCGGCGGGGTGGCGACCGCGCTGATCGTGCTCGGCAAGGCGGCCGGCCTGCGGGTGTGGGTCACCGGCCGGGACGAGGCCAAGCGCGAGCGGGCGGTCGGGCTCGGCGCGGACGCGGCCTTCGAGAGCGGCGCCCGGCTGCCCGCCCGGGTGGACGCGGTGATGGAGACGGTCGGCGCCGCGACCTGGTCGCACTCGGTGAAGTCGCTGCGCCCGGGCGGCACCGTCGTCATCTCGGGTGCCACCTCCGGCCCCAGCCCGAAGGCCGCCGAGCTGAACCGGATCTTCTTCCTGGAGCTCAAGGTGGTCGGTTCGACCATGGGCACCAAGGAGGAGCTGGCCGGGCTGCTGTCCCTGTGCGCCACCACCGGGGTCCGTCCGGTGATCGACTCGGTGCTGCCGCTGGCCGAGGCCCGGGACGGCTTCGCCCGGCTCGCCAAGGGTGACGTCTTCGGCAAGATCGTGCTCAACCCCTGACGCGCGGCGGCCCGGCACCCCCGACCAGGGGGCGCCGGGCCCGCGCGGGCGGCCGGGTCAGCCGAGCAGCCGCTTCAACCGTTCGCCGGCGGTGCCCAGCACCGAGCGGGCCTCGGCCAGCGCGTCGGCGCTCACCCCGCCGTCCCGGGCCGCGTCGCGGACCTGGTCGCGGAAGCGGTCGAGCAGCCGCTCCAGTTCGCGGGCGGGGTCGCCGTCCGGATCGGTGCGCGCCCACGGCGGCAGGTCGGCGGTGGCGGTCGGTCCGTCCTGGCTCCTGCCCGAGTCCTCGTTCGAGCCCTTGTCCAGGTCGATCCGGGTGACGGTGACCCGCTCGGAGGACCCGGCGCCCTCGGCCGTCCCGGCGCCCTCGCCGGCCTCGCCGGTCGGGTGGCCCCAGCGGGCCGCGTCGGCCAGCCCGGCCAGGCCCTTGGTCAGCTCGGACAGGCCCTCGGCCAGCCCGGTCGGCCAGTCGCCCTTGGCGGCGTGCTCGCGCACCTGCTGCTCGACCCGGCGCTTGATCCGCAGCGCCTCCTGCTGGGCGGCGGTGCGGGAGGCCTTGGCCTGCTCGCGCAGCCGGCGGGCCTCCTCCTCGGCGGCCTTCGCCTTGGCCTTGGCGGCCCGCTCCTGCTCCCGGGCGCGCTTGGCCTGCTCCTTGGCCTGCCGCTTGAACTGGGCGAACTCCTCCTTGGCGCGCTGCCAGGAGTCGTTGTCGCCCCAGGGCCCGGCCCACGGGTCGCCGCCGGTCTCGGTGCGGTCCGGCCGGGGAGCCTGCTTGGCGGCCTGCCAGAGCTCCTCGCGCAGGTCCTTGGCGCTGTCCCGGACGTCCTCCCGGATCGCCCCGGCGAGCTGCGCCACCGAGTCGTGGATCTCCAGCTCCAGCTCGTCCAACTCGACCTGCCGGGCTTCGAGTTCGGCGCGCCCGGCGTCGGTCAGCTGGTAGACCTTGCGGCCGCCCTCGGTGCTGTGGCTGACCAGGCCCTCCTGCTCCAGCTTCGCCAGCCGCGGGTAGACCGTGCCGGCGGACGGCGCGTACAGGCCCTGGAAGCGCTCCTCCAGCAGGCGGATCACCTCGTAGCCGTGCCGCGGGGCTTCGTCCAGCAGCTTGAGCAGGTAGAGCCGGAGCCGGCCGTGGCCGAAGACGGGGCTCATCTCAGGCCTCCTTGGTGAGGTCGGGGCCGGTGGGCGCGTCGGAGGCGGGGCCGGCCGGGAGCTCCCGGACCACCACGGGGGCGTCGTCCTCCGACTCGGGGCGGCGCAGGACGGTGACGGCGCCGGAGACGGTGGTGACGTTGAGGCTGCCGCGGCCCTCGCCGATCTGGCCGGTGATCTTCTTGGCGCCCCAGGTGCTGCTCATCGTGAGCTCGTCGAAGGTGCTGGAGACGTCGCCGCTGGTGGAGCCGGCCTCGACGGTGGCGTCGGCCAGCGAGGGGATCCGGACCACGACCGGGCCGCTGACGGTGTTGACCTTGACGTCGGTCTCGCCGGCCACGTCGAGGTCCAGGGTGACGGCGCCGGTGACGGTGTTGGCCTGGACCCGGTCGGCGGTGCCGGCGATCACGGTGAGCTGACCGGAGACGGTGTTGACCTTGAGCTGGCCGCCGACCGCCTGGGCGTCCACGTCGCCGGTGACGGTGCTCGCGTCGATCCGGCCGGTGACCCCGGCCAGGGTGGTGTCGCCGCTGGCGCTCTGCACCGAGACGTGGCCGTCGATGCCGCTCACGGTGGCGTGGGCCGACACGGTGCCGACCTTGACCTCGGTGCCGGCCGGCACAGTCAGGGTGACGCCGACCGAGCGCTTGCGCTTGAAGGAGTCGAAGAAGCTGCGGACCGAGCCGACCGACTTGATCCAGGTGCCGAACTCGCCCCAGCTGTTGATGTCCTTGTAGGTGACGGTCAGGACGCCGTCGACCAGCGTCAGGTGCAGCGGGTCGCCGGTGAGGTCGGTGACCTCCAGGCGGGCCGGGCCCTCGGCCGCGACCACGTTCACCGTGCCGTCGATGACGCGCACGTGCAGCGCGCGGACGGCGTCCTCGAACGTGGTCCTGCCCGGCTCCTCGATCGTCCACTGGCTCATCTCTGCCGCCTCCCGTAGCGGATCGCGATGTATCGCGTTCTCTTCCAAAGACGATATATCGCGTGCCGGGAAAAGCAAGCGGTTCCACCCCTGAACCCGGCCCGGAAGCATCCCGGAGCCGTCCCCTACGGGAGACGTGCGAGGGCCCGGAAGGCGGTGTGCCTCCCGGGCCCTCGCACGAGCGGCCGCCGGGGCTCACTCGTCGTCGTCCTCGTCGTCGAGCCGGGCCAGCCAGGTGGCCAGCCGCTCGACCGGGATCTCGAAGTCCGGGTTGAGGTCGACGAACTCGCGCAGGCGCTCGGCGAGCCACTCGAAGGTGACCTCCTCCTCGCCGCGCCGGCTCGCCAGCTCCTCGATGCCTCGGTCGGTGAAGTACACGGTCAGGTCCTCTCTCTCGAATCACGCCGGGCGTCGGTGGTACTGCGGAGCCTGCGCGCGTCAGAGCGCGAAGATCTCCTCGAGCAGCGCCTGCTGCTCGGCCGCGTGCCGCTTGGCGGAGCCGACCGCCGGCGACGAGGCCGCGGTGCGGGCCACCCGGCGCAGGCGGGCGTCGCCGCCGCTGCGGCCGATGACGACCTGGAGGTGGTCGACCAGGTTCATCGCGATGAACGGCCAGGCACCCTGGTTGGCCGGCTCCTCCTGCGCCCAGACGAACTGGACGTTGTCGCCGTAGCGGGCCAGCTCCTCCTGGAGCTCGGCCACCGGCAGCGGGTAGAGCCGCTCGACCCGGACGATCGCGGTGTCGGTGACCCCGCGCTCGGCGCGGGCGGCCGCCACGTCGTAGTAGAACTTGCCGGCGGTGATGACCACCTTGCGGACCTGCGCCGGGTCGACGGTGGTGTCGCCGATGACCGGGCGGAACGAGCCGGACAGGAACTCCTCGGTCGCACTCGCCGCGGCCTTGAGACGCAGCATCGACTTCGGGGTGAAGACGACCAGCGGCTTGTGGTGCGGGTTGTGCGCCTGCCAGCGCAGCAGGTGGAAGTAGTTCGACGGCAGGGTGGGCATCGCGACCGTCATGTTGTCCTGCGCGCACATCTGCAGGAAACGCTCCGGGCGGGCGGACGAGTGGTCCGGTCCCTGGCCCTCGTAGCCGTGCGGCAGCAGCAGGGTGACGCCGGAGTGCTGGCCCCACTTCTGCTCGGCGGAGGCGATGTACTCGTCCACCATGGTCTGCGCGCCGTTGACGAAGTCGCCGAACTGCGCCTCCCACATGACCAGCGAGTTCGGGCGGGTCAGCGAGTAGCCGTACTCGAAGCCCATGGCCGCGTACTCCGACAGCAGGCTGTCGTAGACGGTGTAGCGGGCCTGGTCCTCGGTGAGGTACTGCAGCGGGGTGTAGTCCTCGCCGGTCTTGCGGTCGATCAGCACGGCGTGCCGCTGGCCGAAGGTGCCGCGGCGGCTGTCCTGGCCGGCCAGGCGGACCGGGTGGCCCTCCATGAGCAGCGAGCCGATGGCGAGGGTCTCGCCCATCGCCCAGTCGATGGTGTTGTCCTCGACCGAGGCGGCGCGGCGCTGCAGCTGCGGCAGCAGGCGCGGGTGGACGGTCAGCCAGTCCGGCAGGTTGACCTGCGAGGCGGCGATCCGCTTGACCATCTCCTGGGAGATGCCGGTCTGGATGTTGACCGGGAAGTCGGCCTGCGGCTTGCCGCCGGAGGTCGGGGCGGGCGCCTGGGCGGCGTCGCGGACCTCGGCGAAGACCTTCTCCAGCTGGCCCTGGAAGTCCTGGAGCGCCTGCTCCGCCTCTTCCATGGTGATGTCGCCGCGACCGATCAGGCCCTCGGTGTACAGCTTGCGCACCGAGCGCTTCTTGTCGATCAGGTCGTACATCAGCGGCTGGGTGAACGACGGGTTGTCGGCCTCGTTGTGACCGCGGCGGCGGTAGCAGATGAGGTCGATCACGACGTCCTTGTGGAACGCCTGGCGGAACTCGAAGGCGAGCCGCGCGACGCGGACCACGGCCTCCGGGTCGTCGCCGTTCACGTGGAAGATCGGGGCCTCGATCATGCGGGCCACGTCGGTGCAGTACATCGAGGAGCGCGAGGACGCCGGGGCGGCGGTGAAGCCGACCTGGTTGTTCACCACGACGTGCACGGTGCCGCCGGTGCGGTAGCCGCGCAGCTGCGACATGTTCAGGGTCTCCGCGACGACGCCCTGGCCGGCGAAGGCCGCGTCGCCGTGGATCTGGATCGGCAGCACCGGGAAGGTGGTGCCGCCCTGGTCCAGGATGTCCTGCTTGGCGCGGGCGATGCCCTCGACGACCGGGTCCACGGCCTCCAGGTGGGAGGGGTTCGCGGCGAGCGAGACCTTGATGGTCTCGCCGTCCAGGCCGGTGAAGGTGCCCTCGGCGCCCAGGTGGTACTTGACGTCGCCGGAGCCGTGCATCGACTTCGGGTCGAGGTTGCCCTCGAACTCGCCGAAGATCTTGCCGTACGGCTTGCCGACGATGTTGGCCAGCACGTTCAGGCGGCCGCGGTGGGCCATGCCGATGACGGCCTCGTCCAGGCGGTGCTCGGCGGCGGCGTCGATGGTCGCGTCCAGCATGGCGATCAGCGACTCACCGCCCTCCAGCGAGAAGCGCTTCTGGCCGACGTACTTGGTCTGCAGGAAGGTCTCGAAGGCCTCCGCCGAGTTCAGCCGGCGCAGGATCCGCAGCTGCTCCTCGCGCTCCGGCTTCGAGTACGGCTTCTCCAGGCGCTCCTGCAGCCACTTGCGCTGCTTCGGGTCCTGGATGTGCATGTACTCGATGCCGACGGTGCGGCAGTAGGTGTTGCGCAGCAGGCCGAGGATGTCGCGGAGCTTCATCATCTTCTGGCCGCCGAAGCCGCCGACCGCGAACTCGCGCTCCAGGTCCCACAGGGTGAGGCCGTGGGTGGTGACGTCGAGGTCGGGGTGCTTGCGCTGCTTGTACTCCAGCGGGTCGGTGTCGGCCATCAGGTGACCGCGGACCCGGTAGGAGTGGATCAGCTCCATGACGCGCGCGGTCTTGTTGACCTCGTCGTCGTGGGTGGTGGCGACGTCGGTGGCCCAGCGGACCGGCTCGTACGGGATCCGCAGCGACTCGAAGATCTCGTCGTAGAAGCCGTTCTCACCGAGCAGCAGGCGGTGGATCTCGCGCAGGAACTCGCCGGACGCCGCGCCCTGGATGACGCGGTGGTCGTAGGTCGAGGTCAGCGTCATGATCTTGGAGACGCCCAGGCGGGACAGGGTTTCCGGGGCGGAGCCCTGGAACTCGGCCGGGTACTCCATGGCGCCGACACCGACGATGGTGCCCTGGTTCTGCATCAGGCGCGGCACGGAGTGCACGGTGCCGATGCCGCCGGGGTTGGTCAGCGAGACCGTGACGCCGGTGAAGTCGTCCATGGTCAGCTTGTTGGCGCGGGCCCGGCGGACGATGTCCTCGTAGGCCTGCCAGAAGCCGAAGAAGTCGAGGGTCTCGGCCTTCTTGATGGCCGCGACGACGAGCTGGCGGTCGCCGTTCGGCTTGACCAGGTCGATCGCCAGGCCGAGGTTGACGTGCTCCGGCTTGACCAGGAAGGCCTTGCCGTCCTCCACCTTGTAGCTGTGGTTCATGCCCGGGGCGGCCTTGATGGCCTGGACCAGGGCGTAACCGATCAGGTGGGTGAAGGAGACCTTGCCACCGCGGGCGCGCTGCAGGTGGTTGTTGATGACGATGCGGTTGTCGATCAACAGCTTCGCCGGGACGGCGCGGACCGAGGTCGCGGTCGGCACCTCCAGCGAGGCGTCCATGTTGGTGGCGACGGCCTTGGCCGGGCCGCGCAGCTGGACCAGCTCGGGGCCGGCCGCGGCGGTGGCGGCGGGCGCGGCCGGAGCGGCGGCCTTGGGGGC